>NZ_JBRRCU010000004.1:0-140242 GCF_056759195.1 Stenotrophomonas sp. STEN083
CGAGCCCCCCTCCCACCCCCCCGCGCCCCGCCCCGCCGCCCCCCCCCGCCCCCCCCCCCCGCCCCCCCCCCCCCCCCCCCCCCCCCCCCCCCCACTACAGGGGGCAGGAGCCGCTGCGACTTTTTGACGCACTGCGACATCCGGTCACATCCGTTCTTAACCAATACAGGACCAGAATCGCCCCAATTAAAGAGTCGCGGAGAAGCGCCCGTGGAAGCGCTGCTGTTGTCCCGGATCCAATTCGGATTCGTCGTCAGTTTTCATGTGCTGTTCCCGGCCTTCACCATCGGTACGGCCAGCTGGCTGGCCTTCGTCGAATGGCGTTGGCTGCGTACCCGCAATCCGGTCTGGCGCGAGCTGTTTTTCTTCTGGCAGAAGATCTTCGCCGTGTCCTTCGGCATGGGCGTGGTCAGCGGCATCGTCATGGCGTTCCAGTTCGGTACCAACTGGCCGCGCCTGAGTGAAGTCGCTGGCACCGTGATCGGCCCGCTGCTCACTTACGAGGTGTTGACCGCGTTCTTCCTGGAAGCCAGTTTCCTCGGCGTGATGCTGTTCGGCTGGGAGAAAGTCTCGCCGCGCCTGCACTTCTTCTCCACCAGCATGGTGGCGCTGGGCACGCTGTTCTCCACCTTCTGGATCCTGTCGTCCAACAGCTGGCTGCATACCCCGGCCGGCTACACGCTGGTTGATGGCATCGTGCATCCCCAGGACTGGTGGCAGATTGTTTTCAATCCGTCATTCCCGTATCGCCTGGCGCATATGGCGTTGGGTTCGTTCATCACCACGTGCTTTGTCATCGGTGGTGTCGGTGCCTGGTATCTGCGCCGTGGCGTGCATGTGGAAGCGGGTCGCAAGATGCTGGTTGCCGCCGTCGCGTTCGCCGCGCTGACGGTACCGGTGCAGATCTTCGTCGGCGACATGCATGGTTTGAACACGCTGGAACACCAGCCGATGAAGATCGCGGCGATGGAAGCGCACTGGCATGAAAGCAAGCCCGGTGAAGGCGTGCCGCTGGTGGTGTTTGCGGTGCCGAACGAAAAGGAAGAGCGCAACGATTACGAAATTGCTATTCCAAAGCTTGGCAGCGTGATCCTGACCCACAGCACGGACGGTACGTTTGCACCGCTGACCTCGGTGCCGGCCAGCGAGCGGCCGCCGGTGGTGCCGGTGTTCTATGCGTTCCGCATCATGGTCGGGATCGGCTCGCTGATGCTGTTGGTGGCGTGGATCTCGGCGTTCCAGCTATGGCGTGGGCGTCTGCTGCAGTCGACCTGGCTGCTGCGCGGCTGGAACTGGATGCTGCCCAGCGGTTTCGTCGCGCTGGTGGCGGGTTGGTTCGTCACCGAAATGGGCCGCCAACCCTGGGTGGTTTATGGCGTGCTGCGCACCGCCGATGCGGTGGGTACGCAGAGCGTTTGGATGACGGTGCTGTCGTTGGTGGTATACGTGATCGGCTATCTGTTCGTGTTCGGCTGGGGCATCTGGTACCTGGTCAAGATCATGCGCAGTGGGCCCAAGCCGCATGATCTGCCGCCGCGCGATGACGGCATGCATACCCCGGCGCGGCCGCTGTCCGGCGTCAACGAACCACTGGAGGAGCGCTGACATGGAGATGACAACCTGGCTGCCAGTGGCATGGTTCGCGGTGATTGGCTTCGGCGTGCTGATGTACGTGGTGCTGGATGGCTTCGTGCTCGGCATCGGCATCCTGGCGCCGTTCGCCGAGGATGAGCAGCAGCTCGACGTGATGATGAATACCGCCGCGCCGATCTGGGATGGCAATGAAACCTGGCTGGTGCTTGGTGGTGCCGGCCTGATGGCGGCGTTTCCCAAGGCCTATGCGGTGCTGCTGTCGGGCCTGTACCTGCCGGTGCTGCTACTGGTGATGGGCCTGGTATTCCGCGGCGTGGCGTTCGAGTTCCGCTTCAAGGCGCACCGCTCGCGCGCGCTGTGGAGTGTGTCGTTCGCGATGGGCTCGTTGCTGGCGGCGTTCGCGCAGGGCGTGATTCTGGGTGCCTTGGTGCAGGGTCTGCCGATGCAGGACGGGCATTACAGCGGCGGCGCGTTCGGTTGGTTCAGTCCGTTCTCGATGCTGACCGGCGTGGCGGTGGTCACTGGCTATGCGCTGCTCGGCAGCACCTGGTTGATCCTCAAGACCGAGGGCCGCGAGCAGGCCTTGGCACGTTCGCTGACGCGGCCGCTGATGGTGGCGGTGATCGTGTTCATGGGCCTGGTCAGCACCTGGCTACCGTTCCTGCAGTCGCGGGTGATGGAGCGCTGGTTCAGCGACGGCAACTTCTGGTGGCTGTCGCCGGTGCCGCTGCTGACCCTGGCCGTGGCGGTGGCGCTGTGGCGCAGCGCCATGCACCCGCGCCGCGACCTGCCGCCGTTCCTGCTGACCCTGGCGCTGTTCGTGCTCGGCTTCGTCGGCCTGGTGCTGGGCATGTGGCCCTACCTGCTGCCGCCGCACCTGACCTTGTGGCAGGCCGCCGCGCCAGCGTCGTCACTGGGTTTCAGCATGGTCGGCCTGGTACTGCTGTTGCCGGTGATCCTTGGCTATACGGTGTGGTCGTACCGGGTGTTCCGCGGCAAGGTGACGGCTGAGACCGGCTATCACTGAATCTGCATTGATCCAGGCCCGGGCGTTCGCCGGGCCAGACTTGGTGGTGCGTTTCTCAGCCGTGCAGGCCTTCGATTTCCACCAGCAATTCGGCCCGGCAGACTTCGCCGTGCAGCACGATGAAACCGGATTCGGCCAGGCCGCGCTGCTGCAGTTGCAGGCTCACCTCGGCCGCGTCCTGCGGATTGCGGACGTACACCTTGAGTAGCGATTGCTCGCCAAGGTGGGGAGGGAGCTCCGGCCGCTGTTGGCGCGCACGATCGATCAGGCTTTGCAGGTTGGTCAGGGTTTCATCCAGCTGCATTGCCACCGAACCATGGTGTTGTGAGCGGTGGCCGACGATTGCGGCGGTGCCTGATTGCAGCAGCGGCAATCCGGTCGCAAGTGGCGGCAGCATCGCGCGTGCAAAGCTGGGCGACTGTGGGCCGTATTGGCGTGGATAGGCATAGGCACTGACCTGGCGCGGGTTTTCCAGCGGCGAGCCCGGTTGGCGGGCGGACAGGCAATACACCTGTACCCGGCGGCGGCCATTAAAGCAGCCGATGCAGGTGGCTGCAGGCATTGTGGCGTCATTCACCACCTGCAGGCCGCGCACGCGTCCCAGGCAGAAGCGGCGGTAGCGCTCGTCGTCGTCGTCACCTTCGGTGATGGCGTCGAGGTAATTCCAGGTGCGCAGCAGGCAGGGGTAATCGCTGTGCGACAGGAATTCGCCTAGTGCTGCATAGGCCGTGGCGGTCGCGGCCTCGATATCGCCGTCGACTTCCGTGACCTCGATGGACGTGAACAGCAGCTCGGCGTTGCGGGACCACCGCACAGCACCGCTGCTGCCATGCACCGCGGCAGTATTGCCTTGCCAGATTTCGATCCGGTCGGCGCCATGTATCGCCAATGGCACCTGCAGCCAATGCGGCGCGTCATGCATTGTTGGCCCGGCGTTGAATCCGAATACGGCCAGTGTGCTGGGGTCGGCCAGCGCTGCGGTGGCCTGTTGGGCAGGTAGATAGCTGGCGCGAAACGCTGAATGCGGGGTGCCGGGCTGGGCAGCGATAGCCTGCTGCATGAAGAGGTTGCTGTTGCCCATACCGTGAATCTGCTGCCAATGGCCGGGTCTCATGATAGCTTGCCACGCTTCACGGTCCCAGCAGATACCGTTTTTGCAGGTGTCGCGGCGTATTCGGGGGAATGCGTCGCTCAGTCAAGCTGGGCTTCATGCGTCATGTAGTTGGATTGCAGTGGTGGCAATGATCGAATTTTCAGTGGCCGGTTGGTCTGCGTGGGCGCCGGACCTGACTACGGCGGAGCAATGGCGGGCCTGGGCTGAGCGGCCCTGGCTGCCGCAGGGGGACGCTGCGCCGGCGTTGTTGGAGGTGCCGGCGATGCAGCGGCGGCGTATCGAGCGGCTCGGGCGAATGGCAATCCAGGCAGCCTGCTGGTGTGAGCAGGCCGAGGATGAGGCCGACATCCCGTTGGTGTTCGCCTCCCGCCATGGCGATGTGGCGCGCTCGCTGGCCCTGCTGCAGTCGCTGGTGGGGCAGGAGCCGATGTCGCCGACCGCGTTTGGTCTGTCCGTGCATAACGCTGTTGCAGCGCTGTATTCGATCATGCGCGGCAGCCGCAGCAATTATCTGGCGCTTGCGGCCGGGGCAGCGACGGTGGAGGCAGCCTGCGTGGAGGCGTATGGCCTGCTGGCCGACGGCGCACCCGAGGTGCGGGTGATTGTGTACGAGGCGCCGTTGCCGGCCCTGTATGCGGGGTTTGCGGATGAACCTGATGCCGGCTTTGCCTGGTGCTGGCGGTTGCGCCGGGCCGATCAGCCCGGCATCCGCCTCAGTCTGGCCTGGCGGGCTGCTGGGGCTGCGTCAGAGAGGCCGCTTTTGTCGCGCGGCTTGGCTGCACATGCATTTCTTTTGTCGGAAGATGCCGGCATGATCAATACCGTTGATGGTCAGGACTGGGTCTGGGCCCGGCATGGCTGAGGCTGGGCGCGCTTGGCTCAACCACGCCTGGCGGGTGTTCGCCACCGGGCTCAGTTTTGCTGCCTTCGGCATTGGCGGCTTGCTGCTGGGTGGTGTGGTGATGCCGGCGCTGCTGCTGATCCGCGACGAGCGACGCCGGCGCCGGATTGCCCGGCGCCTGGTGCAGCTCAGTTTTGCCGGGCATATCGGGTTGATGCGCCGGCTCGGTGTGTTGACCTACGAGATCGTCGGCGCTGAGCGCCTGCAGCGGCGGGGCCTGCTGGTGCTGGCCAACCATCCGACCTTGATCGATGTGGTGTTCCTGGTATCGCTGCTGCCCAATGCCGATTGCGTGGTCAAGCGCGCAGTGGCCATCAATCCATTCATGCGCGGGCCGGTGCGTGCGGCTGGCTATATATCCAATGACGACGGTGCCGGTCTGGTAGAGGATTGCATTGCTGCAGTGCAGGCCGGCGGCAGTCTGGTGATCTTCCCCGAGGGTACCCGCAGCGTGCCCGGCCAGCCGTTGCGGCTGCAGCGCGGGGCTGCAAATATCGCGGTCAGGGGTGGGCTGGACGTCACCCCGGTGCACATCCGCTGCAGCCCGGCAACCCTTGGTAAGGGGCAGAAATGGTATCTTGTGCCGCCGCGGCGTTTCCACGTTCAGATCGAGGTGGGTGAAGATATTCAGATCCACCCGTTCCTGGTCGATACCCCCACGTCAAAAGGGGATGCTTTGGCCGCGCGCCGCCTTACCGACCACCTCACCCATTATTTCGATCTTGCTGGAGATCCGAACCGTGCAGGCACTTGAGCACGAGATCAAGGAATTGATCATTTCATCGCTGTCACTGGAAGACATCGCGCCGGAGGACATTGATTCCGCCGCGCCGCTGTTCGTCGAAGGGCTGGGCCTGGACTCCATCGATGCATTGGAGCTCGGCCTGGCGTTGCAGAAAAAGTATGGGGTCAGCCTGTCGGCTGACTCGGAAGAGACCCGCCGCCATTTCTCCAGCGTGCGCGCGCTCAGCGAGTTTGTCGCTGCCCGTCAGTCGTAACCGGGCCAGGAATTGCCATGACCAAGAGTGAATTGTTCGACCATATCGTTCGCATTCTCAACGACAGTTTTGAGATTGCGCCGGAGCGGATCAAGCCCGAGGCACGCCTGTACGAAGATCTGGACATCGACAGCATCGATGCGGTGGATCTGATCGTGCAGCTCAAGCCGTTGCTGGGCCGCAATCTGCAGCCGGAGGCCTTCAAGACCGTGCGCACCGTGCAGGACGTGGTCGACGTCGTGCATGGCCTGCTGCCCGATCAAGCTGCAGCCTGACCGGACCGGTAGAGGCCTGGCATGACGCGGTTCCGCGCGCTCGCCTTTGGCCTGTTGACGGTTGCCTATCCGCTGCTGGTGTACCTGGCGATGGGGCGTTTCGAGCCCCGCTGGATGGCCTTGCTGTTGTTTGCGCTGGCCTTGCTGCGGGCGGTGACCAGTCGCCAGCCGCTGTGGATGGCGGCGGCTGCAGGCGCCGGCGTGCTGGCCTTGTTGACCACCCTGCTCAATCAGGCACTGCCATTGAAGCTCTACCCGTTGCTGGTCAACGTGGTGATGTTGCTGGTGTTTGCCACCAGCCTGCGGTTTGGGCCGCCGGTGGTGGAGCGTCTGGCGCGCTTGCAGGAGCCGGACCTGCCGCCCTTCGCGGTGGCCTATACCCGCAAGGTGACCCAGGTCTGGTGTGGTTTTTTTGTTCTCAATGGGGGCCTGGCCCTGGTAACCGCGCTTTGGGCGTCGGACCGGACCTGGGCGCTGTACAACGGATTGTTGGCGTACGTGATGATGGCTGTGTTGTTTGCAGGCGAGTGGCTGGTACGGCGGCGAGTGAAGGCTGCGCACGCCCATGTCTGAGTGGATCGCTCTGGACCGGTTGCTGCTGCAGCCGCAGCTGGCGCGTTGCGTCGGCCTGCGCGATGGCGTGGCGGTCTCGCACGCTGCATTCCGTCAGCAGGTAATGGCGTGGCGCGAGGCATTTGCCGCCGCGCCCGGCCGCGATTGGGCGCTGTACTTCGATGAGGCGCTGCCGTTTGCGGCAGCCTTGTTTGGTGCCTGGCATGCCGGCAAGCGCGTGTTCCTGGCCGCCGACAACCTGCCGGCCAGCTTGGCCGAACTGCAGTCGCGGGTGAGTGGCTTTGCCGGTGACGTCGATCCAGTGCATGCGCCGCTAGCCGCAGTGGCTGTGCCGGCCGACATTGCATTGGAACCCCTGGATGAGCGCGCCTGCGAGCTGGTGGTGTTCACCTCCGGCAGCACCGGCGAGCCCAGTGCGATCAGCAAACGGCTGGATCAGCTGGCGCGCGAAGTGGAGGCCTTGCAGGCCGCCTTTGGCGCCGAGCTGGAAGGTGCCCAGGTTCACGGCACGGTCTCGCATCAGCATATCTACGGGCTGTTGTTCCGGGTGCTGTGGCCACTGGCCGCGGGACGCGCAATCCAGCCGCGTCGTTTCTTCCACGAAGACCTGATCAAGGTGCTCGGTGCTGCCGACAGTGTGCTGGTGGCAACACCAGCGCATCTGAAACGGCTGCCCGAGCAACTGGATTGGGCGGCGCTGCACGGGCGTTTGCGTGCCGTGTTTTCCTCCGGTGGCCCGTTGCCAGCCGATGCTGCGCCACAGGTGCGGCAACTGTTGGGCGTAGCGCCCACCGAGGTTTACGGCAGCAGCGAAACCGGCGGTGTCGCCTGGCGTCGCTGGCACGATGCAGCGCCGACATGGCAACCGTTGCCGGGCGTGCAGTGGCGGATCGAAGACGGCTGCCTGATGGTGGCCTCGGCGCATCTGCCGACGACGGATTGGTGGCAGACCCAGGATCGCGTTGAAGCCTTGGCCGAGGGCCGCTTCCGCTTGCTAGGCCGTGCCGACCGCATCGTCAAGATCGAAGAACGGCGGGTATCGCTGGATGCACTGGAGCGCGCGCTGCGCGCCGCTCCGCAGGTCGAGGATGTGCGGGTGCTGGTACTTGCGGGTGCGCGTGAACAACTCGCTGCGGTGGTGGTGCCGACGGATGCCGCGCTGATTGTTGCCGACGATGCTGCCCGCCGTGCATTCCAGCAGCATCTGGCAGCGGTATTGGCTCGCAGCCATGATGCGGTTACACGTCCGCGCCGCTGGCGCCTGCTCAGTGCCTTGCCACTCAATGCGCAGGGCAAGGTGACCCAAGCGGCCTTGGCCGCGCTGTTCCAGCCACTGATGCCGACGCCGCATTGGCTCCAGCGTTCGTCCAGCAACGCTGTTGCCGAGCTGGTATTGGACCCGGCATTGCGGGTGTTCGAAGGACATTTTCCACAGGCCCGGATTCTGCCCGGGGTCGCCCAGTTGGATTGGGCCATCCGCTATGGCAGGCAGGTATTCAACATGCCACCGCGCTTCGAGCGTATGGATGCAGTCAAATTCCAGCATGTAGCGCGACCGGGACAGCTGCTGTCGTTGCAGTTGGACTGGGACGCCGCACGCGGTGTGCTGGGCTTCCGCTACAGCTCCGAGCATGGCGTGCACGCCAGCGGCAAGGTGGTATTTGCCGATGCGTGATGCACTGCAGGCCAAGGGCGCCTACGCGGCGCTGGTGGTGATTCCCGTATACGACCACGAGCAGGCGATAGCCGCGGTGGTTGCTGGCGTGCGCGCTGCTGGCCTGTCATGCCTGCTGGTGGACGATGGCTCACACCCTGCCTGCGCGCAGGTACTGCGTGCGCTGGCGGAGCAGACCGACGTTGATCTGCTGCGGCTGGAACAGAACCAGGGCAAGGGCGGTGCGATGCTGGCCGGCTTTGCCGAGGCGGCGCGGCGGGGCTACAGCCACGTAGTGCAGATCGATGCGGATGGCCAGCACGACACCGGCGATCTGCCGCGCTTCGTGGCTTTGTCGCAGGCGCAACCACAGGCGGTGATCTGCGGCGTACCGGTCTACGACGAGAGCGTGCCCAAGGCGCGTCTGTATGGGCGCTACCTCACCCATGTGTGGGTGTGGATCAACACCTTGTCGCTGCACCTGCGCGATTCGATGTGCGGCTTCCGGGTCTATCCATTGCCGCCGGTAGTACGGCTTGCCGCCGAGGAAACCATCGGCAGGCGCATGGACTTCGACAGTGAGATCCTGGTGCGCCTGTTCTGGCGGCAGCTGCCGGTGATCCATCTGCCCACCCGCGTTACCTATCCTTCCGATGGTGTGTCGCACTTCGATGTGTGGCGTGACAACCTGCGCATCAGCCGCATGCATACGCGGCTGTTCTTCGGCATGGTGTGGCGCAGCCCGCGCCTGCTTTGGCGGCGGCTGCAGGGGGCGCGGTAATGGCCACCAACAACACACCGCACTGGGCCGATATCGGTGAGTCCACTTCGGTGGCAGGGGTGCTGTTCCTGTGTTGGGTGCATCGTTGCTTCGGACGCTGGCCGTTCCGTGTCTGCGTTTGGCCGGTGGTGCTCTGCCATTGGCTGGGCAATGAGGTAGGGCGGCGTGCGTCGATGCAATACCTGCAGCGGCTGCAGGCGCATACCGGCGCACTCGGGCGGGCGCCGCGTTGGCGCGACAGCCTCCGTCATTTTTTCAGTTTCGCCGATACCTTGCTGGACAAGATGCTTGGCTTGGGCGGTCGTTACCCGGCCGAGCGCATCCAGCTGCAGCGCGATCTGATGCTGGACAAGATTGCCCGTCGCGAAGGCGGCCTGCTGCTCACCGCGCATATCGGCTGCCTGGAGCTGTGCCAGGTATTGGCCGAGCAGGTGCCGGGTTTCCGCATCACCGTGCTGGTGCATACCGCGCATGCGCAACGCTTCAACCGCCTGCTGCAGCGGTTGGATCCGCTGGCGCAGGTGGAATTGATGCAGGTGACTTCGATGGGCCCGGACACCGCACTGGAACTGAGCCGCCGCGTCGCCGAGGGTGGCTTTGTCGCCATCGTTGGCGATCGCGTGCCGGTGCACGGCGGCCGCACGGTGATGGCGGACTTCCTTGGTCACCGCGCGCCGTTCCCGATCGGTGCGTATGCACTGGCGGCGGCGCTGGGCTGTCCGGTCTACACCATGGCCTGCCTGCATCAAGGCCAGGGCTACCGCGTGGTGTTTGAACATTTCAGTGATCGCATCGTGTTGCCGCGTGGCTCGCGTGATGCGGCACTGGCCGGCCAGGCGCAGGCATTTGCCTGCTGGCTGGAGCGGCAGCTCATCCAGTCCCCGATGGACTGGTTCAACTTCTTCCCCTTCTGGGACCAAGCCCCCCATGCAGAATAAGCAAGCTCCCGCGTGCCGCTTCGGCGATGCACCGTTGACCATCAAAGACGTGGTCGCACTGGCGCTGCGCAAGCGCGCCGCGCTGCTCAGTGACGAGGCCGGCTTCCGTGCTCGCATCCAGCAGGGGGCGGATTTTCTGGATCGTCTGCTGCGCGAGGACGGTGTCGTCTATGGCGTGACCACCGGTTATGGCGACTCCTGCACGGTCAATATTCCGCCGGCGCTGGTCGCCGAATTGCCGCACCATCTGTACACGTATCACGGCTGTGGCCTGGGCCGTTATCTTGACCCGGTGGAAACGCGCGCGGTCCTGGCTGCGCGGCTTGCCTCGCTGGTGCGCGGCATGTCCGGCGTCAGCCTGCCGCTGCTGGAGGGGCTGACCAGCCTGCTGCAGCACGACGTGCTGCCGATGATTCCGGCAGAGGGCTCGGTCGGCGCCAGTGGTGACCTGACCCCGCTCTCGTATGTGGCGGCGGTGCTGTGCGGTGAGCGCGATGTGTTCTACCAGGGGCGCGTGCAGGCCGCGGCCGACGCATTGGCCGATATCGGCATGACGCCGTTGCGGCTGCGCCCCAAGGAAGGTCTGGCGATCATGAACGGCACTGCGGTGATGACCGGCCTGGCCTGCCTGGCCTGGCAGCGCGCCGATTATCTCTCGCGCCTGGCCACGCGTTTGACTGCGTTCAACGTGCTCGCCAGCGACGGCAACGCGCATCACTTCGATGAAACCCTGTTCGCCGCCAAGCCGCACCCCGGGCAGATGCGCATCGCCGCGCGCCTGCGTGAGGACCTGCACAGCGAGCGACCGCCGCGCAATGCCGAGCGCCTGCAGGACCGCTACTCGTTGCGTTGCGCACCGCACGTGATCGGCGTGCTGGAAGACACGCTGCCGTTCCTGCGCCAGCTGATCGAAACCGAGCTGAACAGTGCCAACGACAATCCGCTGATCGATGCCGAAGGCGAGCGCATCCTGCATGGCGGTCACTTCTACGGCGGCCACATCGCCTTGGCGATGGATACGCTGAAGAACACCGTCGCCAATCTCGCCGACCTGCTCGACCGGCAGCTCGCGCTGCTGGTGGACGCACGCTACAACCACGGCCTGCCGGCGAACCTGTCGGCCGCCACTGGCCCGCGTGCGGCCATCAACCACGGCCTGAAGGCGCTGCAGATCAGCGTCTCGGCCTGGACCGCCGAAGCGCTCAAGCAGACCATGCCGGCCTCGGTGTTCTCACGTTCCACCGAGTGCCACAACCAGGACAAGGTCAGCATGGGCACCATCGCCGCACGCGACTGCCTGCGCGTGATCGAGCTGACTGAACAGGTGGTGGCGGCAATGTTGATCGCAGCGCGGCAGGGCCTGGCCCTGCGCGAAAGGGTTGGCATGAACGCGCAGCTGCATGGCAGTCTGGCCGATATGTACGGCGACCTGGGGCAGCGCATCGCCCTGGTCGAAGAAGACCGCGCGCTGGATGGCGAACTGCGGAAACTGCTGGAGGAGATCCGCGCGCAGCGTTGGGAGTTGTATGTCGACCGTTGAACTTGTGGCCGAGATCGAGCTGTCACCGGCCTTCCATGATTGCGATCCAATGCATGTGGTCTGGCACGGCAATTACTTCAAGTATTTCGAGATCGCGCGCTGTGCGTTGTTGCAACGCTACGACTACGACTACCCGCAGATGCTGGAGTCCGGCTATCTGTGGCCGGTGGTGGATGCACGGGTCAAATACATCCGTCCGCTGCTGTACCAGCAGGCCTTGCGGGTGCGTGCGCAGATCAGCGAGTGGGAGAACCGCTTGAAAATCGATTATCAGATCCATGATGCCGCTGATGGGCAACTGCTGACTCGTGCCCACACCATCCAGGTGGCGGTGGACGCTGCCAGCAAGGAAATGCTGTACCAAAGCCCGCCGGTATTGTGGGAGCGTCTGGGAGTGCCGGCACCATGATCACCCGTCTGTCGATGTATCCACGTATTGCCTTGTGCGCATTGCTGCTGATGTTCGCGCCGATCAGCCATGCCGCCGATGCGGCGGTGGACGCGATCACCCAGTCGGTGGCGCGTCCGGATGTACTGCGTGGCCAGTTCACCCAGGACAAGCAGGTCAGCGGCTTCAAGAATCCGCTGCGCTCGCAGGGGCAGTTCGTGGTGGCGCGCCAGCACGGCGTGATCTGGACCACGCAGCGTCCGTTCCCGTCGGAAGTCGTGGTCACTGCAGATCGCATCCTCAGCCGTCAGCGTGATGGGACCAACCGGGTGGAACTGGATGCGCGTCAGCAGCCAGCAATGCGCTCGGTCAACGCGATCATGTTCGCGCTGATGAGTGGCGACGTGCAGGCCTTGTCCAGCCAGTTCAACATCAAGGCACAGCGCGAAGGCCAAGGCTGGCGGCTGCAGTTGACGCCGAAGTCGGCGATGTTGGCCAAGGCCTTCCAGTCGCTGTCCTTGCAGGGTGACCGCTACGTGCGCCAGGTGGAGATCATCGAGGCCAACCAGGACCGCACCCTGATCCAGTTCAGCGCATTGACCGAGGCTCCGGCCGCGCTCAGTGCCGATGAGGCACGCCGTTTTGACTGAACCGCACGTGGCAGCATCCGAGCGCCTGCGGCGATGGTGGCATTGGCTGGGCTTGGCCTGGCTGCTGTTGCTGATTGGTCTTGGCGTACAGCAATGGCAGCTGTGGAGCACGCAATCGCGCATTGATACCGACATCCTGGCGTTGCTGCCGCAGGATGCGCACGATCGTTTATTGTCCGACGTCACCCGCCGCATCGCCGATGGCAGTGCGCGGCAGGTGGTGGTGTTGCTGGGTAGCGCGGACAGTGAAGCGACCAAGCGCGCACAGGACGCATTTGCCGGCAGCATGGCCAATGACGTCGACACCGCTTTGCTGCAGCCCAGCGGCTCGATTGAAGGTTGGTTCGAGCAGGCGCGTGACTTCTACGCGCCCTGGCGCGACCGCCTGCTCACCGCCGAGCAGCGCCAGCAATTGCAGCAGGCCGATCCCGCGGTGCTGGGCGAACAGGCATTGGCCAGCCTGTACGGGCCGATGGGCGCGCCGCGCCTGACCGAATGGCGGCAGGACCCGCTTTCGCTGTGGCCGCAATGGTGGCAGCAGCAGGCGCGCGCCTCCGGCTTGCAGCTTGGCGAAGACGGCCTGCTCGAAGCCGAAGGTCGGCATTGGGCGGTGCTGCAGTTTGAGACCCGTGATTCGGCCTTCCAGCTCGACGGCGAACGCCATCTCGAAGCGCTGTTGACGCGTGCCGGCGCCGCCGCACGTGGCGCAGCGCCGGATCTGGAAATCCTGCATGCCGGCGTGCCGTTGCATGCCGAGGCCGCGGCGTCGCAGGCCAATCGCGAGATCAACACCATTGGCTGGGGATCGCTGGCCGCGGTGTTGCTGCTGGTGTGGTTGGCGTTCCGCTCCTTGCGGCCGATCCTGCTGGTCGCCGCCTCGCTGCTGATTGGCTGCGGCGTGGCCCTGGCGGTCACCGTGCTGGTATTCGGAAAAGTGCATGTACTGACCCTGGTATTCGGCGCGTCGCTGGTGGGCGTGGCCGAGGATTACGGCATCCACTGGTTTGCCTCGCGCCAGGCCGAGCCGGCCGAACGCCGTTGGAAGCTGCTGCGGCATCTGCTGCCTGGCCTGTGCCTGGCCTTGCTGACCAGCGCGCTGGCCTATGTGGCACTGGGGCTGGCGCCGTTCCCCGGCCTGCGGCAGATGGCGGTGTTCTCGGTGGTCGGGCTGACCGCAGCGTTCGCCACGGTGATCTTCTGGTTCCCGTATCTGGACGGTGGTCAGATCGCGCCCACCCGCTTCTCGCAATGGCTGGGTAACACGCTGGAGCGCTGGCCGCGCCTGCAGAACGGTCGGCAGATGCTGGTGGTAACGGTGGCGGTGGTGTTGCTATCGAGCATCGGCGTTGCACGTCTGCAGACCGACGATGACCTGCGCAGCCTGCAGTCCTCGCCGCCACAGCTGATGGCCGAGCAGATCCGCCTTAGCCAGTTGCTGGGCATGCCCAGCCCGGCCCAGTTCTATCTGGTGCAGGGTGCCGATGCGGCGCAGCTGCTGCAGCGCGAAGAAGCACTGACTGCAAAGCTGCGCGCACTTGCCGACAGTGGAAAGATCGGCGGCTATCGCGCGATCAGTGATTGGCTGCCGTCGCCGGCACGTCAGCAGGCCGACGCGGCGCTGACCGGTGCTGCCGAACCGCAGGTGCTGGCGATGGTCTCGGAGGCGGTTGGCGAGCCTTTGGCACGGCCTGCATTCTCGTCGGCACCGTTGACCGCCGACGCCTTCCTGGCCTCGCCGGCATCGCAGCCGTTTCGCCACCTTTGGGTAGGTCAGCTCGGTGAGCAGGTGGCCAGCGTGGTGATGGTGGATGATCTATCGCGTGCCGATGCGCTGACCACCTTGGGCGATGCCGCCAAGGGCCTGGACGGCGTGCGCTGGGTCGATCGCACCGCCGACTTCTCACGCTTGCTTGGCCACTACCGCAAGCTGATGGGCGGCATGTTGCTGGTCGGCATCGCACTGGTATTCGGCGCGCTGTTGCTGCGCTACAAGCGCAATGCGTGGCGGGTATTCGCGCCGACCGTGTTGGCGGGCGTGTTGACCCTGGGCCTGCTGGGCCTGTTCGGGCAGCCGCTGCAGCTGTTCAACATGCTGGCGCTGATGCTGCTGCTGGGCATGGGCATCGACTACGGCATCTTCCTGGTTGAGCACCGCGGCGATGCCAGTGCATGGCTGGCGGTATGCGTGGGCGCGGCCAGTACCTGGTTGTCATTCGGCTTGCTGGGCTTGTCGGCGACGCCGGCGTTGCGTGCATTTGGTTTGACCCTGTTGTTCGGCATCGGCCTGGTCTGGCTGATCTCGCCGCTGTTCCGGCCGCCGCCGCATGCACCTGCGGCAGATTGATCTTCAACGTGTAACTGGACTCTCAAGGACGCATCGATGGCACCCAACGTGGAACGTACTGAAATCCTGATCATCGGCGCCGGCCCGGCCGGTTCGGTCGCTGCGGCGATGCTGCGCAAGCAGGGACGCCAGGTGTTGATGATCGAGCGCCAGCAGTTCCCGCGCTTCTCCATCGGCGAGAGCCTGCTGCCGCAAAGCATGGAATACATCGAGGCGGCAGGACTGCTGCAGGATGTGGTGGAAGCCGGTTTCCAGTACAAGAACGGCGCGGCATTCGTGCACGGCGAGGCGCGTACTGCGTTCGATTTCCGCAACAAGTTCTCGCCGGGTTGGGGCACTACTTACCAGGTACAGCGCGCCGACTTCGACAATGTGCTGGCGCGTGGCGCCGAGCGCATGGGCACCACTCTTCGGTTCGGCGATGAAGTGCTGGCAGTGGAGCCGGGCGAGCAGCCGGCGGTGACCGTGCGCCGCCCGGATGGCAGCGAGTACCGCATCGAAGCCGACTTCATTCTGGATGCCTCGGGTTTTGCACGTTTGTTGCCGCGCCTGCTGCAGCTGGAGTCGCCGTCCAACTTCCCGGTGCGCGGCGCGATCTTCTGCCACGTGCGTGATCACATCCCGGTGGATGCGGACTTCGACCGCAACAAGATCCTGATCACCACCCATCCCGAGCATATCGACGTCTGGTATTGGACGATTCCGTTCTCCAACGGCTGCTGCTCGCTGGGCGTGGTGGCCGAACCCTCGTTCTTCGAGCGCTACGAGGGGGAAGACTTGCAGAAGCTGCAGGCCATTGTCAGCGAAGACCCCAACCTGAGCCGGCTGCTGGTCAATGCCGAGTGGGCGGTGCTGCCGGTACGTCGCATCACCGGCTATTCGGCCAATGTCAGCTCGCTGCATGGCCCTGGCTATGCCTTGCTGGGCAACGCCGGCGAATTCCTCGATCCGGTGTTTTCTTCCGGCGTCACCATCGCCTTCAAGTCGGCGCAGCTGGCCAGTGAGTGCCTTGCGCGACGCTATGCCGGTGAAAGCGTGGACTGGGAAGCCGAGTTTTCGGTACCGCTGCGTGCCGGCGTCAAGACCTTCCGTCGCTTCGTCGAGGCGTGGTATCAGGGCGGCTTCCAGAAGATCATCTACCACCCCGATCAGCAGCCTGAGATCCGCGCCATGATCTGCTCGATTCTGGCCGGCTACGCCTGGGATACCAAAAATCCCTACGTGGCCGATGAGAGTGGGCGCCGCATGCGCGTGCTGGAGGAACTGTGCGGCGCCTGATCACCAGTCTTATCGCTTGCCTGTTGTTGGCTGCGTGCGCGGGCCGCATGCCCAAGCCGCTGGTTGAGCTACCGACGCTGCGCTTGTCGCCAGCCAGTCTGCCGGCGCCGTTGGCGCTGCAGCAGCAGCTGCAGTTCCGCTTTGGCAGCCACGAGCGCGAGCTCGATGCGCTGTTGGAAGCCGATGCCCAGCAGCTGCAGCTTGCCGTGCAGGCGATGGGCCGCACCGGCGTGCGGCTGCGCTGGGACGGCGAACACCTGCAGCAGGAGCGCGCGCCATGGCTGCCGCCGCAGGTGCGTGCCGAGCGCGTGCTGGATGACCTGCAGTTCGCGCTGTGGCCTACCGCGGCGATTGCCGCGGCATTGCCCAGCGGCTGGTCGGTGGAGGATGACGGCGTGCGTCGACAACTGCGCCGGGGCGACACGACCTGGCTGGAGTTGCAGCGTGGTGCCGATGGCACGCTGCTGCTGGACAATCGTGCCGAAGGCTATTCGTTGCAGATCCATTCGATAGACATGCAGGTGCAGCAACCATGAGTGCGGTGTATTTGAACGAGCTGGGTGTGATCTGCGCATTGGGCGCGGATCGGGCACAGATTGCCAAGACCTTGTTCCAGCCGCAGCTGGCTGGCTCGGCGCTGAGCGACACGGTGATTCCCGAGCGTTCGCTGGTGGTCGGCGCGGTGCAGTCAGTGCTGCCGTCGTTGCAGGACCTGCCGGTGGCGCTGCATGGGCGCAACAATGCGCTGCTGTTGGCTGCCCTGCAGCAGATCGAGCCGGCCGCGCGCGCGGCGATTGCCCGCTACGGCAGCGAGCGCGTGGCGGTGGTGATGGGTACCAGCACCTCGGGCATTGGTGAATCCGAGGAAGCGCTGGCCAGCTACAACGCCAGTGGCGAGTGGCCGCCGCAGTTTGATTACGCACAGCAGGAGATGGGCACGGCGGCGCGCTTCGTGCGCAGCTACCTGGGTATCGATGGCCCGGCTTGGGTGCTGTCCACGGCGTGCTCGTCCAGTGCCAAGGCCTTGATGTCGGCAGCGCGGTTGCTGCGTAGCGGCGTTGTGGATGCGGTGATTGCTGGCGGCGCGGATTCGCTGTGTCGCTTCACCGTTGCCGGTTTCAGCGCATTGGAATCGGTGTCGGCGCCGCGTTGCAATCCGTTCTCGCGCAATCGCTGCGGCATCAATATCGGCGAAGGTGCGGGGGTGTTCCTGATGACCCGCGAGCCGGGTCCGGTGCAGTTGGCGGGTTGGGGGGAAACCTCCGATGCGCACCATATGTCGGCACCGGATCCGAGCGGGCAGGGCGCAGCCCTGGCGATGCGCCAGGCCTTGCAGCGTGCCGGCTGGGAAGCGGATTCGGTCGATTACATCAACCTGCATGGCACCGCGACCCAGCACAACGATGCGATGGAAAGCGTGGCGGTGGCCGATACCTTCGGCCTGGACGTGCCATGCAGCTCCACCAAGCCGCTCACCGGGCATACGCTGGGTGCGTCGGGGGTGATTGAAGCCGCATTGTGCTGGATCACCCTGGCTGAGAACCCCGGGCAGCAGTTGCCGCCGCATTGGTGGGACGGTGAAGCCGATGACGCGCTGCCAGCGCTTGCTCTGGTGGTGCCTGGCATGCGCGCATCGACCCCGCCGCAGCGGGTGCTGAGCAGCTCGTTTGCGTTCGGCGGCAGCAATGCCGTGCTGGCCATGGAGAAAGCTGCACATGGCTGAGTGCTACGCCATCGAGGAGGTAGTGCCGCACCGCGACGGCATGTGCCTGTTGGACCGTGTGCTGCGCTGGGACGACGAAACCATCCAGGCCGAGCTGGTGGTGCCCCATGAAGGCCTGTTTGTCGAAGACGGCGGGGTGCCGGCCTGGGTAGGCATCGAGTACATGGCGCAGGCCATCGCGGCCTGGGCGGGCTGCCGCGCGCGCCGCGCCGGGCGCGAGCCGAACATCGGTTTCCTGCTGGGCAGCCGGCGTTACACCAGCACACGCGATGTCTTCCCCAGCGGTACCCGCCTGCGCATTGATGCGCGCTGCGAGCTGCTGGCGGACAATGGGCTGGGGATGTTTGCCTGCAGCTTGCAGGCAGGCGATGAACAATGGGCCGTGGCCAATGTGTCGGTGTTCGAGCCGGCCGATGCGATGGCGTATCTGGAGAGTGGAGAGGCATGACAGAGAATCTGAGCGTACTGGTCACCGGGGCCAGTCGTGGTATCGGGCGGGCGATTGCGCTGCGTATCGCGCGCGATGGCTTTGCCGTGGTGGTGCATTGCCGCAGCCGTGTCGAGGAGGCGGAGGCAGTGGTCGCGCAGATCCAAGCGTCAGGCGGACAGGCGCGCGTGTTGGCGTTCGATGTTGCTGACCGCGCTGCGGCGCGTGCGGCATTGGAGGCCGATGTGCAGCAGCACGGTGCCTATTACGGCGTGGTGTGCAATGCCGGTATTGCCCGCGATGGCGCCTTCCCGGCGCTGAGCGAGGAGGATTGGGACCAGGTCATCCACACCAATCTGGACGGCTTCTACAACGTGCTGCATCCGCTGATCATGCCGATGGTGCGGCGACGCAAGCCGGGCCGGATCGTCACCTTGTCGTCGGTGTCGGGCGTGGCCGGTAACCGCGGTCAGGTCAATTACAGCGCATCCAAGGCCGGCATCATCGGTGCTACCAAGGCATTGGCACTGGAACTGGCCAGCCGCGGCATCACCGTCAACTGTGTCGCGCCTGGGCTGATCGAAACCGAGATGCTCAACGAAGAAGTGGTTGAGCATGCATTGAAGTTGATTCCTGCCGGGCGCGTCGGCAAGCCGGACGAAGTGGCGGCCACGGTTGCGTTTCTATTGTCCGAGCCGGCTGCGTACATCACTCGGCAGGTGATTTCGGTCAACGGAGGAATGGTCTGATGGCGTACCAGGATCGTCGTGTGGTGGTCACCGGTGCGGCCGCACTGAGTCCGTTGGGCCACGACTGGCCCAGCATCCGTGCGCATCTGGGCTCCTACCGCAATGCGGTGCAGCCGATGCCGCAGTGGGATATCTATGCAGGGCTGAACACCAAGCTGGCTGCACCGGCACAGCCGTTCGAGTTGCCGTCCAACTACAACCGCAAGACCACCCGTTCGATGGGGCGGGTGGCGGTGATGGCGGTGCGTGCCACTGAAATGGCGCTGGAGCAGGCTGGCCTGCTTGGCCACCCGGTGCTGCGTAGTGGGATGGCCGGTGTTGCCTACGGCTCCTCGTCGGGCTGCCACGATGCAACCGGTGAGTTCGGGCGCATGCTGCATGAGCTGACCACCGAAGGCATCAGTGCAACGACCTACCTGAAGATGATGAGCCACACCGCGCCGGTCAATATCGGCGTGTTCTTCGGGTTGTGCGGCCGCGTCTACACCACCTCCAGCGCCTGCACCTCGGGTAGCCAGGGCGTCGGTTCAGCCTATGAGGCAATCCGCTCGGGCAAGCAGACGGTGATGCTGGGTGGTGGCTCCGAGCAGTTGGATGCGACCGCGGCAGCGGTGTTCGATACCTTGTTCGCCACCAGCGTACGCAACGATGCGCCGCAGACCACGCCCAGTCCGTTCGACGCGCACCGCGATGGCCTGGTGCTGGGCGAGGGTGCCTGCACCCTGGTGCTGGAGGAACTGGAGCACGCACAGGCGCGCGGTGCCAACATCCTGGCCGAGGTGGTGGGCTACGGCACCAACAGCGATGGCCAGCACGTCACCCAGCCCAGCGCAGGCACCATGGCCCAGGCCATGCGCCTGGCGCTGCAGGATGCCGGCCTGGACGCGGCGCAGATTGGCTACGTCAATGCCCACGGCACCGCCACCGACCATGGTGACATCGCCGAAACCCAGGCCACCGCACAGGTGTTCGGCAACACGCTGCCGATCAGCTCGCTGAAGAGCTATGTCGGCCACATGCTCGGTGCCTGCGGCGCGTTCGAAGCCTGGTTGACCATGGAAATGATGCGCGAAGGCTGGTTCGCACCGACCTTGAACCTGAGCGAGATCGACCCGCGCTGCGGCGAGCTGGATTACATCGCCGGTGAAGGCCGCCTGCTGCAGACCGAATATGTAATGAGCAACAACTTCGCATTTGGCGGCATCAATACCTCGTTGATTTTCCGTCGCTGGCAACCTTGATCTCCCATCAGGCAGCGCGATCAGCTGACAGACCCGCTGTGCGGCTGCTGATGGTGACGGGATGCTGACGCGAGCTGCCGGCCGCGCTGCGCGGGCGGGGTACGGCCCTTGGTGAGCTCTGGATGTTCCGGCTGGTTGCAGGGGGTGCACGCTCTGTGAAGCAGGGTGATCTGTGGAAAGGCGTGCGCCGCGGCGCTTCGGCATGTCATGCAGAGCTGTATTCAGTCGGATGCTGGTGGCGTATTCGACGCCAGTCAGGAGAGCTGACAGCGTGCGGATGCAGTGCGCGCCCAACAAAACCTTGATGTAGATGAATGTACAAAGGGCGGAAATGACGGCTGTTGTCGGCTGAATGCCTTTCAACAGCGCCAGATTTCCGACACAATCTCTGACTCTCACTGCAGGGCAAAGCCCGCTGGCATGCAAGCTTACGTCTATAAAAGCCAACGCAAGCAGGACACCTACGTGTACCTCGCCAAGCGTGATGATTTCGAAGTGATCCCGGCCGTGCTGGGCAACACCTTGGCCCCTTATACCTTCGTGCTGGAGGTGGCGCTGACCCCGGAACGCCGTCTGGCCCAGGCCGACGTCGCGCTGGTGCGCGCCAACCTGGCCGAGCGCGGTTTCCACCTGCAGGCACCGCCGTTGCCGTTGGCACCGGTGAAGATCGCCCGCATCGACGGTCGCGATGACTGAAGCATTGCGTAGCCGCGTAGTTGCCGCCGCGCTGGGCCTGGGGGTTTTGTTGACCCTGGCCACGGCGTTCGGTGGCGTGGCCGCGGCTGTGTGTGGCGTGTTGGCTCAGCCCGCCTACGCCTTGGCGGTGTCATGGTGGCGGCGTACCCGCACCGTGGCTCCGTCAGTGGCCGTTTTCAAACGCGAACTACCGGGCCTGTTGGGGTTGTGGGCAGGCGGTGCCGCGATGGTTGCGGTACTGGTGTCCTGGCCGTTGGCGGCGCTGCATGACAGCGGCAGCCTGGCGGCGGTGTTGGCACTGAGCATCGCGGTCAGCGTGGCGTTGTTGGCGCTCTGGCGGACCTGGCCACTATGGCAGGCGATGGAGCGCGAGGACAGCTCGCTGCGCATGCAATGGCAGGCCTTGAGCGGTCGTAGTCTGGATTCCTGGCATGGCCTGGGCGCAGCAGCCGTGCTGTTGCTGTTGTGTGCGGCGATTGTCGCCGCAGCTTGGCCGGGTCTGATTGGCAGCAGCCAGCGTTGGCCGCTGGCGATTGCCACTGCAATCGCAGCGCCTTTGCTGCATCACCTGCTGCAGTCGATGCGCAGCGCACCGGTTGCCGGCGCTGGCAAGGCTGGCGAGCTGCAACAACCCGCATTCGACCCGTTTGCCGAAGCGCTGGCCGAGCCGGCCCCGCTGGAACCCATCGCCCAGCACGAGCTGGTGCCACAACTGTATGACGCCGCCCGCGGTGGCCGCATCGATCGCGCCCTGCAGCTGCTGGATGCCGGTGCCGATCCGCATGCGCCGGCCCCGGCTGAGTCGCGCGACCAGCGCAGTCTGGCGGTGCTGGCAGCGGTGCTACCCGACCTGCGCCTGCTGCGTGCGCTGATCAGCCGTGGCGTTGACGTCAACCAAGCGCACAAAGGCATGACCCCGCTGCTGGCGGCCACCCGTGACAGCTGGCACGGGCGCCCGGAAGCGGTGATGACCTTGCTGGCCAATGGCGCCGATCCGCGCACGCCCGACGCCGACGGCAATACGCCGCTGCACCATGCTGCGCGCAGTTCCGATCCGGGCGTTGCGGCCTTGCTGCGCGATGCCGCTGCCGAGATCGACGCCCTCAACAACGATGGTCACAGCCCGCTGGCGGTGGCCTGCCAGGCCGGCAACTGGCGGCTGGGCAAGTTCCTGCTGGAACGTGGCGCCAAGGTTGAGCCTGCCGACGGCGTACCGGTGCTGGTGCAGGCGGCAGCTACCGATGATGATGATCCGGCCGGTGTGCAGCTGCTGCTCAAGCACAAGGCACGGCTGGATGCGCGCGACCGTCAGCGCCGCAGCGCCTTGCACGAAGCCGCCTTGGCCGGTCACGTGGATATCGTTGAAACCCTGCTCAATGCCGGTGCCAATGTGGAGCCGCGTGATGCCGCCGGCCGCACGCCGTGGCTGGATGCCGCTTCGCAGGGCAACGCCGCGGTGCTGGAGCGCCTGTTGGCGCACAAGCCTGACGTGCATGCCGTCGATGGCGACGGTAGCAACGCCTTGCTGCTGGCCAGCCGCGCCGAGCATGTATCGGCGGCGCTGATCCGCCGTCTGCTGGACCTGGGTATTGCTGCCGATGTGGTCGGCAGCGATGGCCGTCGTGCCATCGAGCACGCCGCCTCGGCTGGCCGTTGGAGCATTGTTTCCCTGCTCGACCCGAGCTATCCGCTGCCGGCCGCGGTCAGTGATGCTGCCGCCAGCAATGCCGAGAGCGCTGATGGCGACGCCGTGCCGGTACTCAACGATCGCGCGCCGTTGGCCTTGCTGCGCGAAGCGCTGGTGTTTGGCAACGTCGATGGCATGGCGCCCTTGGCCAAGCTGTGTGCGGCCGATGAACTGGGCGGCCTGCTGCACGATCCGGAGCTGGCCTTGCAGCCGCGCGTGGTCGATTGGTTGCTGGCGCAGGGCGCTGCGCCGGAAGTGCTGGACGCCTGTGCTGATACGCCGATGTTCGCGCTGCTGTCGCGCGGCGTCGATGCGATCCCGACCCTGCAGGTACTGTTGCAGCGGGGCGTGTCGCCAGCCGGTCGCGGTGGCCTGACCCGCTTCCTTGCCGCCTGCGCCCAGCACGACCACGGCGCACGCAGCACCGAACAATTCGCGTTGGAGCTGCTGGAGCGTGGTGCTGATCCGTTTGCCGCTTCGCCGGCCGGTGATCCGGCGCTGTCGCTGGCCGTACGCCTGGGCTGGCTGAAGTTGCAGCAGCACCTGCTGCTCAATGGCGTCGACCGCGAGGCGCGCGACAGCCACGGCATGACCGCACTGCATCTGGCTACCGCCTTGGCACGCGAGTCCGCGCTCAAGCAGCTGGTGCTGCAGGGCGCATCCCCGGATGCGCGTGCAGCCGATGGGCAGACGCCGTTGGGCGTTGCACTGTCCAGCGGTCGTCGTGACCTGGCTGACCTGCTCGATTGGCGTGGCTGGCAGCTGCCGCTGCGTGCATTGCGCGATGCCGACGTCGCGGCTGCGGCGATGGCCGGCGATGCCGATGCCGTGCGCCGCCTGCTCAATCTTGGTTTTGCCGTCGACGCCGTCGATGCGCAGGGCTGTACCGGCCTGCTGCGTGCAGCTGGCGGCGGTCACGCCGCGGTAGTGGATCTTCTGCTGTCGCGCAGTGCCGACCCGCAGCACGCTGCGGCCAGCGGTGCCACGCCGTTGTCGGCGGCGGTGAGCATGCGCCAGACCACGATCGTGGCTGCACTGCTCAATGCCGGTGCCAAACTCGAACACCGTCTGCCGGGTGGCGTCACCGTATTGATGCTGGCCGCTGCCCTGGGCTTGCCGGATATCGTTGCGCGCTTGCTCACTGCCGGTGCCGACGTGCATGCCGGCGACGACCAGCAGTTGGCGCCCTTGCACTGCGCCGCGCTGTACGGTTTCACCTCGCGTGATCGCACCCGCTTGCTCGCCTTGCTGGACACCTTGCTGCTGGCCGGCGCCGAGCCCGACCAGGCTTCGGCCGGCACGGTGACGCCGCTGCTGTTGCTGCTCGGTGCGCGCGCCGAACCGGGCACCGCCTGCGACGAGGCCGTGGTGCTGGCTGCGGTGGATCGCCTGCTCGACGAAGAGGTTTCGCTGGACGTACGCGACCCGCGTGGCTTCGGCCCATTGCACCTGGCTGCACTGCACGGCCTGCCGCAATTGGTGCAGCGCCTGCTGCGTGCCGGCGCCGATCCGGAGATGCGTGATGCGATCAATCGCACCCCGCGCGACATCGCCATCATGCGTGGCTTCATCGACGTTGCCGGCGAGTTCGAGCCTGCGGTGCCGGGCGTATCGTCGATGGCGCGCTTCCTGCGCGATCACAGCTGATCGCTGCAGCACTCATGACAAGGGCGCCGAACGGCGCCCCTGTCTAATCAAGCCCAGCAGGAAAACTTACTTGCCTGCGCCCGGCGGTACCCAGATCGCCACGCCAGCGGCGCGCTTCTGCTGGGTGGGGATGCCGACGCTGAGGCCGCCAGCGGTGTGGCGGCCATAGCTGCCTGCACCAACCGACATGCCGACCGGCGAGCCGCCGGAGCCCACGCCCATCAGGATCACACCGTTGGCGCCGAGTGCGGCGGCCTCGCGCTTGAGCCTGGCAATGGCGGCATCGGTCTGGCCCTGGGTGCCGAAGCCGACCGCGCTGGAGCTTTCGAGCTGGGCGATCTCAACCGAGCCGGCCGGCGGCGTGGAATAGATCTGCACACTGGCCGGGTCCACAGGCGCACGGGCCTGGCCCAGCATGACCTTGGAGGTACTGGCGCAGCCGCCTACGGCCAAGGCAACGCCAACTGAAAGTGCGATAGCGAGCGGAAGTTTCATGGTTTCACTCCCCGGTGATCGGTAATTGCGGATGATCCATGGCGCCGGCTGAATCTGTCGAGAACTTCCGGCCAGGGTGAGGGCCTTTTGCTCTGCATGTGTTCCCGGCTATCTTGCAGGCTGTGCCTGGTGGAGGAAAGTACATGGGGCTGATCAGCCTGATCTGGGGCATTGTTGCCTTGCTATGGATGATTTTGGCGTTTATTCCGCTGCTGGGCTGGGGTAATTGGTTCCTGATCCCGTTTGCGGCCGTGGGTGCGATCATCGCCGCCATCGGCGTGCTGTTCACCCATGCCAGCAAGCGCGGCCGGGCCAAGACCGGCCTGCTGCTCAATGCCATCGTCATTGTCGTCGGGGTGATCCGGCTGAGCTTGGGCGGCGGCATCTTCTGAGCCACGGATGGTTGGGGCCGGCGGGGTACAGCCAGGGGGCGTAAAATGGATGGGCTGGCCGGAAGCTTTCCGGCGCCGTTGGCCCGTTGTGGGCACTGCAACGCTTCCCGATGATCATCCGCCCCCGTCCCACTGGCTGGCAGCTGCTGTACATCCTGCGCGGCTCCATCGTGCCGGCCATCGCCCCCAAGGTGCTGGCGATCGGCGTGCTGGCGGTGCTGGTGGCGGCGTTCAGCCGTAGCTGGCACCCGCTGGGTGGCAGTGGCTTGTCGGTGGTGCCGTTCACCCTGCTGGGGCTGGTGCTGTCGATCTTCCTGAGCTTTCGCAACAACGCCTGCCACGACCGCTGGTGGGAAGGGCGCAAGTTGTGGGGGCAGCTGGTCATCGAATCGCGCAGCTTTGCCCGCGAGGCCGCTGCGCTGCTGGCCGCCGATCCGCAGCTGCGCGAGCGTGGCACCCGGCTTGTGATTGGTTTTGCGCATGCCTTGGCCGCACGCCTGCGTGGCCGAGACCAGACCGCTGTCGCTGCGCTTTGGCTGCAGGCCGACCAGCAGGCCGTGCTGGAACGGCAGAACATCGCCGACGGCATCTTGAACCAGCTCGCCAGCGAGCTCGCCGCGCCGCTGCGCGAAGGCCGCCTGCATCCCTATCTCTATGCCCAGTTCGAAGCGCGACTGCATGCCATGGCCAGCGTGCAGGCCGGCTGCGAGCGCATCTCAGGCACACCGCTGCCGTTCGCCTACACCTTGCTGCTGCACCGCTGCGCATGGCTGTTCTGCGTGCTGCTGCCGTTTGGTCTGGCCGGCGCGCTGGGCTGGGCCACGCCGGTGGTGTCGATGCTGCTGGCCTATGCCTTCTTCGGCCTGGACCAGCTCGGCGAGGAAATGGAAGACCCGTTCGGCACCGAACCCAACGACCTGCCGCTGGACGCCATGGTGCGTACCATCGAAATCGATCTGCTCGACGCCTTGGGCCAACGCCCGCTGCCCGAGCCGCTGCAGCCGCAGGGTTACCGGCTGCAGTAAACCCCGTTTTCAGTATCAAGGAGTACCGCGATGATCCACCCCCAGTACCGCCCGCGGCGCATGCGCCACGATGAGTTCTCGCGCCGTTTGATGCGCGAAAACACGCTGACCAGCAACGACCTGATCTGGCCGGTGTTCGTGCACGAGTTGGAAGGCCGCGCCGCTGTCGCATCGATGCCGGGCGTGGACCGCATGTCCATCGACGAGTTGCTGCGTGAAGCCGAGCAGGCGCTGGAGCTGGGCGTGCCGGTGATCGATCTGTTCCCGGTGATCGACCCGTCGCGCAAGTCGCTGGACGCGGCCGAAGCCTGGAACCCGGACGGACTGGCGCAGCGTGCGGTGCGCGCGCTGAAGCAGCGCTTCCCCGAGCTCGGCGTGATGACCGATGTGGCCTTGGATCCGTACACCACGCATGGCCAGGACGGCATCATCGACGACACCGGTTACGTGCTCAACGACATCACCGTCGAAGCGCTGGTCAAGCAATCGCTGTCGCATGCCGAAGCAGGCGTGGACATCATTTCGCCATCGGACATGATGGACGGCCGCATCGGCGCCATCCGTACCGCCCTGGACGATGCCCGTCATATCAACGCGCGCATCATGGCGTATTCGGCCAAGTATGCCTCGGCCTTCTACGGCCCGTTCCGCGATGCGGTGGGCAGCTCGGGCAGCCTGGGCAAGGCCGACAAGAAGACCTACCAGATGGACCCGGCCAACAGCGACGAGGCCATGCGCGAGATCGCGCTGGACCTGGACGAAGGCGCGGACATGGTGATGGTCAAGCCGGGCATGCCCTACCTGGACATCGTGCGCCGGGTGAAGACCGAGTTCGGCGTCCCGACCTTCGCGTATCACGTCAGTGGCGAGTACGCGATGTTGAAGGCGGCTGCGGCCAATGGCTGGCTGGATGAGCGCAAGTGCGTGATGGAGGCCATGATCGGCTTCAAGCGCGCCGGCGCGGATGGTGTGTTGACCTATTACGCGCCGCAGATCGCGCGCTGGCTGAAGGAGGCTTGAGATGAATGTTCCCGGTCTTGAAGGTTACAACTGGGCGGTATGGCTGATCGGCGTACTGCTGTTTGCGGTGGCGATCGGCGTGTTCATCGCCGCCATCGTGCGTGCCGGCAAGCGCCCGCCGCAGCAGCATTCGGCGGCCGAGCGGCTGCAGCGCGAGGCAGCGCAGGGCAGTGATGTGGATGCCAAGCTGCGTGCGCTGGAGCTGCGCAGGCAGGGTGGGCAGATTGGTGAGGCGGAGTACGAGGCGCTGCGCGCTGCGGTGTTGGCTGGGGCTAAAAGCTAAAAGCTAAAAGCGGTAGAGCAGAAGCACCCCTCCCCAACCCTCCCTTTGGCCTGCCGCGAAAGGGAGGGGGCTGATACTGCGGGCTGGT
The DNA here is from genome assembly GCF_056759195.1 of Stenotrophomonas sp. STEN083. NCBI lineage: Bacteria > Pseudomonadati > Pseudomonadota > Gammaproteobacteria > Lysobacterales > Lysobacteraceae > Stenotrophomonas > Stenotrophomonas sp. STEN083. The sequence continues at coordinate 27,528 of NZ_JBRRCU010000004.1, forward strand.
GGATTGCCGGGTTGGCGCATGTCAACCACCCTTTGGGCGCAGGCCAAGGGGAGGGCCGGGGAGGGGTTGCTTCAGCTCCCTCCCTTTCGCGCAGCGAAGGGGAGGGCTGGGGAGGGGTGAAGCTCTTGCCTCACCGACAAGAATCATCCCCATCAACCAACGGCGCCTTCATCCGGTAAAGATCCATGCCGCCGGCACGTGGTGAGCGCGCCTTGCCGCTGACCAGCAGTTCACCAGGCTTGTTGGCATCAATCACCGCGCCACGCGTATCGCCATCAGCGCTGTTGAATGACAAGCCCAACAGGGCCGCCTCCGACCATGTTCCCTGCCGACACTGCGACAGCCACAACTGGGCACCACCTGCCGCATCGGCGCGGGCAAACACCAGCCCACGGCCGCCACCCAGCCAACTCGCATCCACCTCATCGGCGGCGCTATTGATGCCGGCCAAGGCCATCGGCGCGGCAAAACCATCGCCGGCAGCCGCTGCACGCCACAGATCCCAACCGCCGCTACCGCCACCACGATTGCTCGCAAACAACAGCCGGCCATCGTCGGCCAGCGCAGCTGAGCGATCGTCCTGTCGACCATTCACCGTTGGCCCCAGATTCTGCGGCTGACCCAGGCTGCCATCGGGCGCTACCGCTACCCGATACAGATCAAAGCCGCCTTGGCCACCCTTGCGGTTGGAGGCGAAGTACAACCAACGGCCATCGGCGCTGAGAAAGGGATCGATCTCATCGGCGGCGCTGTTCAAGGCCAACGGCTGCGGCTCCATCCAGCGCTTGTCCTGCAGGGTCGCCTGCCACAGGTCCCAGCCGCCTGCGCCGCCCTCGCGGTTGCTGGCCCAGATGATGCGCTGCCCGTCCGCCGACAATGTGGCGCGGATTTCATCTGCACGGGTGGAAACTACCCCCATGCCTTCGATACCGAACTCGGAAAGCGCCGAGGCAATGGGGCTAAAGGGTAAACTCAGGGTCAGCGCGAGCAGCAAATGACGGGTCCGCATACGGGTCCAGCAAGTAAAGTCGCGTCCAGTCTAGGTCATGCAGAGGATCACAATGAGCGCACCACGCTACGCAGTTTTCGGCCAGCCCATCGCCCATTCGCAGTCGCCGCGCATCCAGTCCGCGTTCGGCAAGGCGCATGGCATCGCCGTGGATTACCGCGCCATCGAGGCTTCACCGGAAGACTTCGTGGCCGCGCTGGAAGCCTTTGCTGCTGACGGCGGCGTCGGCGCCAACGTGACCCTGCCGCACAAAGAGGCCGCTTTCGCGCTGTGCACCACCACCACCTCGCGCGCGCATCGCGCCGGTGCTGTCAACACGTTGCTGCGCAAGGGCGAACGCTGGCATGGCGACAATACCGACGGCATTGGCCTGGTGCGTGATCTCACCGGTCGTCACGGCCTGGACCTGCGTGGTCGGCGCGTGCTGCTGCTCGGCGCCGGTGGCGCTGCACGTGGTGTGGCACCAGCGCTGCTGGATGCCGGCATCCTCGAACTGATCGTGGTCAACCGCTCGCCCGAACGCGCCGATGCGCTGGTCGATGCGATGAGTGAACCCGGCCGCGCCATCTCCGCCTATTGGGAGGATCTGCGCGAACAGGGCGATTTCGAGTTGATCATCAATGCCACTTCGGCCGCACGCGGCGAAGGCAGTGGTTTCAACCTGCCGCTGTCGCTGGTCAACAGCATGACCACGGCGGTGGACCTGAATTACGGCGAGGCATCGATTCCTTTCCTGGCCTGGGCGCGTGCGGCGGGTTGCCGCAACAGCTTCGATGGCCTGGGCATGCTGGTCGAGCAGGCCGCCGAGAGCTTCCAGCAATGGCATGGCATGCGCCCGGAAACCGATGCAATCTACGCCGAACTGCGCGCCGGCGACGCGCTGCTGGTCACCGCGGACTGAGGCCAGCATGCAACCTACGGAATTACTGACTACCTTGCTGGTTTCCATCGGCTACCGCCTGCCGATCCTGATTGCGCTTGGCGTTGCCATGGTGATGTTGCTCGACGCCCCGCGTGGCAAGGTGCGCAGCGTGGCGTTGTCAGCGCTGGCCTTGTTGCTGGTAGTGACCATGATTGGCGGCGTGCTGACCGCCTCGCCATTGCTGTTCATCGCGATGGGGCGGTATGACGGACTAAGTTCGCTGAATACGGTGTTCACCATTGCCCATTTCGCTTTTTCACTGCTGGAAGCGACGGGCTACATCATGCTGGCCTGGGCGCTGGTGCAGGCCCTGCGGCGGCCACAGGCTCCCGGTAAACCCTGAGCCCGCAACGCATTCGGTGAATGCGGGCGGGTATGGGAAAATGCCCGCCTTGATTGAGCTGCGGGCAGGTTGGCGTGACGGAAAAAGTAGAAGCACCACGGGCGCTGACCGAGGACATCAAAACCGGCATCCGTGACGCTTACAGCAAGCTGCAGGCGAATACGCCGGGCTTCAGCACGCGCCGCTCGCAGAGCCAGATGATCGGCGTGGTGTCGCGTGCGCTGGGCACCGGCGGCGTTGGCGTGGTGGAAGCACCTACCGGCGTCGGCAAGAGCCTGGGCTACCTCACCGCCGGCGTGCCGATCGCGCTGGCCAGCAAGAAGAAACTGGTGATCAGCACCGGCACCGTGGCCCTGCAGTCGCAGCTGGTCGAGCGCGACATTCCCAACTTTCTGAAGTCCACCGGCCTGCAGGCCACCGTAGCGCTGGCCAAGGGGCGGACCCGCTACCTGTGCACGCGCAATGCCGCCGAAGCGCAGGGCGAGGGCGTGCAGGAAGGCATGTTCGGCGACGACGTGCAGCTCTACGACCGGCCGTTGGCGCCGATTGAAATGGACGTTGCCGAAAAGCTGACCAAGGCCTTCATCGAAGGCCGCTGGAACGGCGACCTGGACAACGCGCCGGAAAACGTCACCCCAACCCTGCGCATGCGCATCACCACGCCGGCCTCGGCCTGTGCCGGGCGCCGTTGTGCGTATTCGGCGCAATGCCCGGTGCTGCGTGCCCGCACTGAAGTGCGTGATGCACAGATCATCGTCACCAACCACGCGCTGCTGTTGTCGGCGCTGTCCTTGGGCGATAGCGACAGCGGCCAGCCCTTGATCGCGCCGCCCGGCGAAATGCTGCTGGTGCTGGACGAAGGCCACCACATCGGCAACGTCGCCATCGACCAGGGCGCGGCCAACCTGCCGCTGGACGATATGGCCAAACGCACCGGACGCCTGCAGATCCTGATTGCCGGCGCCTACCGCGCGGTGGACAAGGACAAGATCGGTAACCTGCTGCCGAACGAAGCCATCGATGTGGCATCGCGGGTGAGCAAGTTGCTGAAGTCGTTCCGCGATGACATCGGCAATGTGTGGATTCCGCAGCCCGACGACCGCGAACCGATGTGGCGTGCCGCCAACGGCCGCCTGCCCGAATCCTGGCGCCAGCCCATCGAAGTATTGGCCGATGAAACCCGCACCCTGCTCAACTGGGCAACAGCGGCGGCTTCTGCCGTAGCCAAGGGCAAGCAGGATGATCCGGCGGTCGAACGCCTGCAGCGCAACCTGGGCATGGCCCAGGAAATGGTCGAGCAGCAGTACAACCTGTGGGCAGGCTGGCGCCGCGAGGACAAGGAAGGGCAGCCGCCGATCGCGCGCTGGGTGACCATGTCACGCGATGGCGACTACATCCTGCATTGCTCGCCGGTATCGGCGGCGATGGTGCTGCGCAAGCTGCTGTGGGATGAAGTGGACTCGGTGGTGATGACTTCGGCGACGCTGACCGGTGGCGGCGATTTCCAGTCGCTGGCGATCGACAACGGCATTCCCGAGGAAGCGGAGATGGTGTCGCTGGCCTCGCCGTTCGACCTGCCCAACCAGGCCGAGCTGATCGTGCCGCAGTTTCCGGTGACCCCGGATGACCGCGAGCGTCATCCCAAGGAAGTGGCCAAGTACCTGGTCAACGAGTTGGATTGGGACAAGGGCAGCATGGTCCTGTTCACCTCGCGCTGGAAGATGGAAAAAGTAGCCGAGCTGATGCCGGCGACGCTGCGCAAGAAGGTGTTGGTGCAGGGCGACGGCGCCAAGCAGAAGATGATCGACGAGCACATCAAGCGCACCTCGGCGGGCGAGGGCTCGGTACTGTTCGGTTTGAATTCGTTTGGTGAAGGCCTGGACCTGCCGGGCGAGGCCTGTACCACGGTAGTGATCACCCAGGTGCCGTTTGCGGTGCCAACCGATCCGCAGACCTCGACCTTGAGCGAGTGGTTCGAGAGTCGTGGCCTGAACTCGTTCAACCTGATCGCGATTCCACATGCGCTGCGCACCTTGACCCAGTTTTCCGGGCGCTTGATTCGCACCTCGACCGATACCGGGCGGGTGATCATCCTGGATTCGCGTCTGCTGACGCGCCGGTATGGCAAGCGCATCATTGATTCCTTGCCGCCGTTCAAGCGGGTGATTGGTTGAGGTAGCTCCTTGCTGGTACATCCGATCACCAACCCGTAAAGTTCGCCGCCTTCTCTCCAGTAAACACAGCCATGGCTACTCCTCCCGCAACCTTCCCTTGGACACAGCAACTGCAGCGTCTGCAGCAGCGCGATAGCGTGCTGGCGCTGTTGGGGACGCACGCGATGTTCGTTGCCGAAGGCGATGCGCTGACTGTGGCAGGTTCGGCGCTGGAGCAGCTGCTGTTGGCGGGTGAAAGCCAGCTCAAGGCAGACAACGACGTGAGTCTGGTCGCCGATGAGCTGCGCCGTTACCAGAAGTTCGCGCCGCCGGGGCGGCCATCGGTGCAGATCGTGCAGCTACGTCGACAGCAGTCGACGGTGCAGCAGGCGCAGCGGATCGCGCGTCAGGCGTTCATTCGTAATGCTGATGGCTTTGCGCGGGCAATCGGCCTCGATGTACCGCAGAAGTTGGGTACGGTGGAAACCGTGATGCGCTGGCTACGTGCAAACCTCGCGTAACACCGCTTCGCTCCCTCCCTTGCGCGAAGCGCAGGGGAGGGCCGGGGAGGGGTAGTTTTTGCAGTTGCAGTTGCAGCTGCTCTAGCCGTTGCTCTTGTTCCAGCCTTTGACCTACCGGGCCCCTTCCGCAGCGACGGAGCCAGTGGGAAGAACCCGAAGGGCGACGTGCATGGATGCACGTCGTTTTTCGACGATACATGGATGTATCGTCGAAAAATCCCGCTGGCGGAGTGGACCCGCGCCGCGTAGCGGCGTGGGCGCGTAGGCAGGGTGTGCTTTCTTTTGGTTACCTTTTCTTTGCACAAGCAAAGAAAAGTAACTCGCTCCCCGAAGGGGAGAGAAAGCCCTGGCTTCGGTTGTTGCCGTTGCCGTTGCCGTTGCTGCCAAAGCCAAAGCCAAAGCCAGTGCAAGTACGAGTGCCAGTGCAGAGCTTTCGCCCGCCTGCGGCGCGCGAGCGCACCTTTCTTTGCTTGTGCAAAGAAACGTGGCCCAAAGAAAGCACACCCTGCCTACGCGCCTTCCGCGCTGCGCGCTCCAGGTCCACTCCGCTGCCGGGATTTTTCGACGATACATCCGTGTATCGTCGAAAAACGACGTGCGTCCTGCACGTCGCCCCATGCGGGGTCTTGTCCGTCAGCTCCGTCGCTGCGGAAGGGACCCGGTAGATCAAAAGCAGAGGCAACTGCAAAGGCAAAGGCTACCCCTCCCCAGCCCTCCCCTTGCCTGCGGAAAAGGGAGGGGGCTCGAGCAACAGCAACAGCAACAGCGGCGGCTGGTAGTGCTGGCTTAGTGCCACAGGCCCAGGATCAAGCCGAACAACACGAACTGTGTGGTGTGGTAGCCGCCGTCGATTGCCCACAGTTTTCCGCTGCGCTGGGCGAACTGGTAGTTGATGCCGAAGCTGGCCGCGACCACGCCGAAGCCGGCCACCAGGCCACACAACAAAGCTTTGCGCAGCTCCGGCTGCGGGCCAACAAACCAGGCGAAGGCAAACGCCGCGACCAGCGAAAACACAAAGGCCACGCCGAACACCTTGCCCGGATGTCCTTGCGGCACTTCACCACCGTTCTCGCGGTTCCAGGCACGGCCGAACAGGACGGGTGAGTACCACAGCCCGCCCAGCAGGAAACTCGATACAGCGGCCAACACCACGGCATAAACGTTCATGCTTTTCCCCTGGGCAGCGAGCGATGCCGCATCCTAGCGCTGTCGCGTGCGCTTGCGTAGCCGCCACGACAAAGAAGACCGGCGGGTTTCCCCGCCGGCCTCCTACCTCGCACACTTTGCTATGACGCGGCTCAGGCTTCCAACGCTGCAGCCGGGCCAAAGAACTCGTAACGGCTCTGCGCTTCCGGCACGCCGACATCACGCAGCAGCTTCTTCACCTGTGCCATGAACGGCTTCGGGCCGAGGAAGTAAGCATCCATGTCGCGCTCGGCTGGCAGCCACTGCTCCAACAGTTCACGGCTGAGGAAACCCTCGGCGTCGCCAGCATCACCCGGCAGCGCCTCGCTGTAGCAGGTGTAGCTGCGCAGCTGCGGGTGCTGTTTCTGCTTGTCGGCGATGAATTCACGGAAGGCATGTACGTCGCCATTGCGCGCGCAATGGATGAAGTGCACCTGGCGACCGCTGGCCAATGCCTGCTCCAGCATCGGCAGGGTCGGGGTGATGCCAACGCCACCGCTTATGAAGGCAACCGGGCGCTCGCTGGCTACCAGGGTGAAATCACCGGCTGGGGCGAACAGCTCCAGCGTGTCGCCGACCTGTACCTTGTCGTGCAGATGGTTGGACACCTTGCCGTTGCCTTCGCGCTTGACGCTGATGCGGTAGCCGACGCCGTTGGCTGCACGCGACAGGGAATAGTTGCGGCGGGTTTCCTCGCCGTCGAGTTCCAGCTTCATGCCGATGTACTGGCCGGGTTTGAAGTCCACCACCGCGCCGCCGTCGACTGGCACCAGGTGGAAGGAGGTGATCTCCGCACTCTCGGGTACCTTCTCGGCAACCCGGAAAGTACGCGCACCGCGCCAGCCGCCGGGGGCCTTCTCATTGGCGGCATAGACTTCTTCTTCGGCGCCGATCAGCAGGTCGGCCAACATCTGGTAGGCCGCGCCCCAGGCGTCGATGATCTCGTCGGTGGCGATCTCCGGGCCCAGCACTTCACGGATCGAGGCCAGCAGGTGGTGGCCGACGATCGGGTAGTGCTCCGGCAGGATCTGCAGGGCAACGTGCTTGTTGACGATTTGCCCCACCAGCGGACCCAGCGCTTCCAGGCGGTCGATGTGTTTGGCGTACATCAACACCGAGTTGGCCAGTGCACGCGGTTGGTCGCCACTGCTCTGGTGCGAGGGGTTGAACAGCGGGCGCGCGACATCGCTCTGGCTCAACATCCGGCCGTAGAAATGCTTGGTCAGCGCTTCGCCACCGGTCTCCAGCAATGGGACAGTGGCTTTGATGAGGTCGCGTTGGGTGGGGCTGAGCATGGTGCGAGCTATCCGGCTTCGGGGGTAGCTCCATGTTCCTCGCACCGGGCCGGCTTTCTCGATGACTAATATCAAGAACCCGCACGATTGTAGTGCCGAGCCCAGCTCGGCCAGGGGCGTTCCCGGCGGGTGTGGGGGCGGCGTATGCCGCCAGGCCACAGCTGCATCAGGCGGCGAAAAGCCAACCCCTCCCCAACCCTCCCCTTGGCTTCGCCAAAGGGAGGGAGCAACAGCGTAGTGCCGAGCCATGCTCGGCAAGGGGCATTTCCGGTAATGTTCCTGCCGAGCATGGCTCGGCACTACTCGGTAAAGCCTCAGCCGAGCATGGCTCGGCACTACCTGAGGCTTGCTCAGTCCGCTTCGGGGCGATTCAGGGCCGCGGTCAATGCAGCGGCGTCTTCGCGGCTGAGGAACAGGTACTCCAGCTCGGCGCTGCCGAACTTGTCTTCCAGTTCCTGCTTGCGCACCGGATGGTTGCCGAAGCGGTAATGGGTGCTGCCGTCATCGATGTTCTCGATGGCGTATACGCCGAACGACGGCGGGTTTGTCAGGGTGCCTTCCAGCCTGACGGACTCAGGGTCGATGGAGCGCTGGATGAGGTCTTCTAGGTCGATCATGGCGTAGCAACAGGACTGATGGGGGGATGTTTGCGGCAAGTGGAATCGCTGGCGCGGTCCACGTCAATGCTTCTCATGTTTCCAGCCGCGGTGCTTGCCATCGGATAACCACTCGATGGCCTGGGCGATCCGCTGCTGGCGGGTACTGTCGCGCTTGGCTTCACCTATCCACTCCAGATAGTCGCGTTGGTAGCCAGGGCTGAAACCGTCAAAGTGTGCCTTGGCGGCCGCCGCACCAGCCAGCGCTTCGGCAAACGCGGGCGGCATCGGCAGCGGCGCGCGTGGCGCCGCTTTGGGGCGGGTTACGCCTGCATCGATACGTTGCATGGCGGCACGTAGCTGGGCTGTGAATTCGCGCTTGCCCGGCAGGTCGGCCGCTGACTGCAGGCGGCCGTACTGGCCCATGGCCGAGTCATCGCCGCTACCGGCCTCGCGCTGCCAGAAACCCAGGGTGGCGTGCGCTTTGAACGCGGCCATGCCACACAGCAACTTGCCCTTGTACAGGAACGCCGGCATGCCCCACTTGATGGCTTCCTCGGTCGTGGCGCAGCCACTGTGCACACGCTGGCGGATCTCGTGCAGGATCGGCTGCGCGAAGGCGGCGGCATTGGCGATGTAGTGGTCTACGCGCGGGTCTGGGGTTGGCATGACTGGCCTCGGTTGGGCGCAGCCTGCCGTTAGTTTCGCGTTAAAACAAGCCCATCGTGGCGATGGGCTGCGAAGCCAGCTGATTTGGCATGGTCAGCCGCGGCGCGACTTCCTTGCCAAGCCGCTGCACAGCGCGATGAAGGCGGTGAAGGCAGCCATCGACAGGAACTGCAGGCGGGTTTCCGGGGTGGCCAGCAACAGCGCGAAGATCAGCGCCAGGATCGCCAGTGCCAGCACCGTCAGGTAGGGGAAGCCAGCCATGCGGAACGGCAGCGGGGTGCCCAGGCGGTCGGCGCGGCGGCGCAGGATCAGCTGCGAGACCAGGGTGATGGTCCACACCAGCAGGCAGGTGGAGCCGACCACGTTGAGCAGCACTGGCAGCACCTTGTCCGGGTAGATCAGCTCCAGCACGGTGGCGACGAAGCCGAACAGCACGCTGGCCAGAACGGCCACCACCGGAACCTGACGGGTATTGGTCAGGCCCAGCCAGCGCGGTGCTTCACGTCGTTCGGCCAGCGAATAGATCATCCGCGAGGCGCCGTACAGGTTGGCGTTCAGCGCCGACAGCAGGGCGATCACCGCGATCAGGGTGATCGCGGTGGCGGCGCCGGGGATGTTGGCGACCTGCAGCACCGCGGCAAACGGCGATTTCAGGGTCTCGCTGTTCCACGGCACCACCGCGATGATCACGCCGATCGAGCCGATGTAGAACACCAGGATGCGCCAGGCCACGGTGCGGATGGCGCGGGCCAGGCTGCGCTCCGGGTCCTGGGTTTCGGCCGCGGCCACGGCCACGATCTCGGTGCCGCCAAAGGCGAAGATCACCACCAGCAGGGCCGCACCAATGCCTGTCAGGCCCTTGGGCATGAAGCCGTCGTGGCCGGTGATGTTGGCCAGGCCGGGCGAGGGCACGTTCGGCAGCAGGCCCAGCAGCAGGGCAATGCCGACCAGGATGAAGGCGACGATGGCAGCGACTTTGAGGATGGCGAACCAGAACTCGAATTCGCCGAAATTGCGCACGCCCAGCAGGTTGATCGCAGTAAATACCAGCATGAACGCCAGCGAGGTCAGCGGTACCGACAACTGTGGCCACACCGTACTGAGCAGGCCGGCCGCACCGACCGATTCAGCCGCGATCACCACCACCAACTGTGCCCACCACAGCCAGCCCACGGTGGCGCCAGCGGTGGCACCCAGGGCGTCGGCTGCGTACACCGAGAAGGCGCCGCTGGCCGGCCGCGCGGCGGCCATTTCGCCCATGGCGTGCATCATGATGATGACCAGGGTGCCTGCCACCAGGTAGGAGATCAGCACTGCCGGGCCGGCGGCCTGGATGCCCACGCCCGAGCCCAGGAACAGGCCGGCGCCGATCGCGCTGCCCAGCCCCATCATGATCAGCTGGCGTGGCTTGAGCGCACGTTCCAGTTTCTGCGACGACGCGTTGGTCGGGGCGGAAGGATTGGCGGGCATCGATGTCGTTCGGTGGAGAGAAGGGCGACACGATACCGCGTCTTTTCGCTGCCGTGTCCTTCGTTCCGCCTACGCGCGCTGACAAATCGCTAGGATGATTGCCTCGGCGCCGATGTGCGTCTGCAGCAAGTGGTGGACGCATGCGCGGTCTGGATTTCAGTTCCTGGCAGGGCCTGCTGTCGACATTATTGGGCCTGGCGATCATCACCTTGATCGGTGTGGGCATCCGCCTGCTGGTGATGCAGGCGGTGCAGCAGAAGCGTGAAGCCGCCAACCGACAGATCAACGAGCGGCTCAAGACCCTGATCGCCGCCTACAAGACGCTAGGCGGTTCCTTTACCGGTGATCTCAGTGTTGACCCCAGCCATCTGCGCGACCTGCGCCGCCGCGCTGCCGAGCTGGCACAGGGGCAGGCAGTGGCTACCGCTGATGGCGCGCTGCTGCTGCCGACCCCGGATCCGGGCGAGGCTGGCGAGCGGGCGCGGCGCATCCGCGATGCGGTGGAAGCGGCGCTGTCGGATGTGATCCTGCTCGGCACCGAGGAACAGGTGCGGCTGGCCGCGCGCGCTGCCACCGACATGGTCGAGGGCCGGCCGATCCACACCGCCGAGCTGGTGGTGTCGCTGCGCGACTTCGTCCGCAGCGTGCTGGACCTGGAAGTGATACCTGCCGCCGTCGCCATTCCCCGCCAAGGGCCGTTGCGTCCGGCGGGCAGCGGTGGCGGCAGCAAGGGCGCGGGCAAAGGCGCCGACAAGGACGCCGTTGGTGGTGGCAAAGGCGGTGCCGGTGGCGGTGGCATGGGCGGGATGGGGGCCGGCATGGGCATGGGCGCCGGGCTGGGGTACGGCGCAGGCCGCGGCGGCGAGGACGATCCCGAACGCGGCGCTTGAGGCGCTATAGCAAGCCGGGAATCAAGCGCTTGGTGCGCGCCGCATAGGCGCTGTAGGCGGGCCCGAAGTGGGCAGCCAGGAAACGTTCTTCCTGACGCAGCTTGACCCAGAACGAGGCGAACACGATCGCCACGGCAATCGCCCCGCGCCAATCGCCAACCATCAAGGCGGTGCCGCTGAACATCAGCAGGAAGCCGCTGTAGATGGGGTTGCGCACATGCGCATACGGGCCGCTGCTGATCAGCTCGTGCGCCTGCTTGATCTGCACATTGCCACTCCAGTTGCGACCCAGCTGCCAGCGCGACCACAACGCGAGTGTGGCACCGGCCGCACACAGCAGCAGGCCCAGCGCATAGACCGGCAGCGAATGCGGCACGAACTGCTCACGCAGCCAACTGTGGCCGAACCAATGGCCCGGGCCCAGCAGCAGTACCGCGATGATCAACGGCAGCCAGTACGCCAGGAACTGCCTGGCGCGCGACTCGCTACGGGTCACCTGCTTGGCGCGCAGTGCGGTGACGGCCCAATAACCAAGCACCACCGCCCAACACAGCAGCAGGCCGAGATGGAAGACGGCTGGCATCGGCGACTCCGTCGTTGCAGAACGGGCGCTCAGTTTGATCCGCGCCACGTCACCTGCTCGTGAGTAGGATTGGCTGTGAGCATGGCCGCGCGCTGCACCTTGAAGCCGCCTTTCTCCTGGCTCCTGGAATCAGGGGGCGTTGGATGAAGCAACGGCGCCTTGCGGCGCCGTTGTCGGTTCAACTTACTTCCAGCGCGACTTGCCGCGGATGTAGCGCGCCGCATCTTCCAGTGAAGTGGGCAGGTACTCCGACCACAGGTTCGGTGGATAGGCGTTCTGGTAGGTGTCGTAGACGTCGCGGAACAGATCCATATGCACGACAGGCTGGCGCTTGCGCGCGCGCAGCTCGGCAATCGGCACGCGGCCCAGTACCAGCGTCTCTTCCTTGCTCTGTGCCTCGGCGACGATCTTGCCGCTGGGGTCATACAGGGCGGTGCCGCCTGAACCCGGATCATCGAAGTAGGGGCCATTGTCCGGCGAGATCGAGTTGTTGACGATGGACGAGTAGACGCCGTTGTACATCGCGCAGGCGGCGACATCCATGTCCGAGAAACCGCCCGAGGCGGTACGCAGGAACACCTCGGCGCCCTTGAACGCCATCGCGCGGAACAGCTCCGGCTCACGCTGGGTGGAACTGGTGCAGATATTGCCCAGCGGCGTGCGGGTCACCGGCACTACCGCATCGCGGCCGTACATTTCCACGTAGCGGTCGAGCACGTCGTAGGTAGTCGTGGTGAAAAGCTCGAAGTCCGGGAACGCACCCTTGAGGTTGCGCGCCTTCCAGTGCTTGTCCACTATTTCGCCCTTGTCGTTCATGATCGTGGTGATCGACAACACATGGCCCGGCCAGTCCGGATCGGTGGCGTAGGCGCCGAACACGATCCAGGTGCCGTACTGGCGCGCCTTACTGGCGATGGCTTCGGTTTCTTCGCCGGGAATGGTGATGGCGAACTTGAGGATTTCATCGCGGGTCCACTTGCGCCAGCCGCTGAGCGGGAACTCGTGGAACTGCAGCAGGTCGGGCTTGGCGTGGTAATGCGCCTTGTCGATGAGCTCGAGCATATGCGCCAGGTTGCGCTTGCTGCCCGCCTTCCATTCCTTGGCATCGAAGCTGTGCACGCGCGATTGCACGAGACCCAGAGTCCAGGCCGGCTTGGCCAGTTCAACCGTGGCGTAGGTGCCGTCGGTGCGCTCGTTGAGCGCATCCGGCCCCTTGCCCATGGCTGCCTGTGCGGGCGCCGAGCTGCCAAGCAGGGCGGGGCCGACGGCGCCGAGCGCGGCCAGGCCGGCGGCGCTGCCGAGGAAATGTCTGCGGGTGTTGCTCATTGCTTGCCTCGATGGATGGGCGGCGTGGATCATCTTGGTTGCAGTTGCAGTTGCAGTTGCAGTTGCAGTTGCAGTTGCAGTTGCAGTTGCAGTTGCAGTTGCTGGTGCCGTTGCAGTTGCTTGTGCCGTTGCGGGGGGGTGGGCTGTTGCTGTTGCTGCACCCGCGTGCGGGAGTCGGTGCCCCGAAGGGGCGGATGAGGGGAGCGCTTCAGGCGTTACCAGCTTCCAGGATTTTGGTCTGCTTGCTAGAAGCTTCCCCTCACCCCAACCCCTCTCCCGCAGGCGGGAGAGGGGCTTAAGCAGCAGATCAGATCGGGTCGCCGTTGAAGCTCTCGCCCTTGATCTTCTGCCAGTCGCGGCTGACGAACTTCTCGTCGATCTGCGTGCGCTGTACCAGTACGCCGCGCTTGTACCAATGCCAGATGCGGTTGCGCAGCTGGCCGCAGTCGGACAGCTGGATCATTTCGTACAGCTCCAGGCCGTCCTCACCCTTGCGCTGCCAATACAGCATCAGCGTGCGGTGATGGTCGTCTTCCGGAATTTCGGTGCACCAACCGTAAATCAGCTCATTGTCGAAAATGATGCGGCCGAACAGGTAGGACGTCGGGAAGTCGCGTACTTCGGTCTTGCCGTCTGCCCAGCTGTAATGGTTGGTCTGGTGGTACGGGGCTTTGTCGTCGCCGGTGATGCGGCAGATCAGGCGCGACTTGTGTTCGTCGATCTTGTCGCCGTTGGCATCGTAGTAGCGGTACACGCCATCCCAGACGCCCTCATGGCGGGCGAGGGCGGGCATGTGCTTGGCCAGATCGGTCATGTGCTTTCCTTGGTTGTGGTCTTTGATGGGCGACGCTGTTGCGTCTTACTGGTCGCGAAGTTCATCCATGACTTCTTCCATCGGCACGTCCATAGCACCGCTTTCCAACACCTCGGTTTCCTGCTGCACGATGCGCAGCACCCGGGCGATGTATTCCTTCATCCACAGCGTGCGCTGTGCTTCGGCCTCACGGTCCGGGCGGAACTGGTCCAGTTCCGCGCGGCTGAGCAGGCCTTTCTGTTCGATCAAGCGTTCCAGCGCGTCCAGGCGCTGGTGGGTAACGGCGTTCTCCATGGCAATGGCCATGGCGATGGACAGCACGCGCTCCACTTCCGGGTCCTTGAAGAAGTACGGACGCTTGCCACGAGCGCGGCTGCCGGCCAGGGCGATCGGATCAATGCTCATGCTTTCCACGCTCCAAACATGGTCCACAGCGCGGCGCGACCGTGGTCTTCGCCGCTCTCGCTGGCGACCGGGAAGATGTCGCGGTCAACCACACCACGGACCTTGGTTTCGAAATAGCGCTCTGTATCAAAGCCGGCCGCAGCCATCATCTGGCGCAGGTCGTACTCATGCATCACGCTCCAGAACGGCTCGTTGTTGTTGTACGCATCCCAGTCGCGGATGAACTGCTCGTAGGGGTCCATGCCGTGGTACTGCGGCTGCTCCAGGTGCGCGGTCAGGCCGCCGCTGGCAAGCAGGCGCTGGATCTCGCGCAGCTTGCGCGGCATCGCCGTTGAAGAGCTCTCATGCCAGAACATGGCGGTTGTGATCAGGTCGAACGAACCATCCGCATAATCCAGCGCTTCGCCATTGGCTTGGCGGAACGTGATGTTGTTGACGCCAAGCGCGCGGGCGCGGGCATGCGCATAACGCAGCATCGGCGCGGCCACATCAATCGCGATGATTTCCGCATCCGGGAAGGCCTGCGCCAACGGCACGATGTTGTGGCCGACGGTGCAGCCGATATCGAGGATACGGCGAGGCTTGAATGCGGGGTGCTGTTCCTGCAGCCACTGCGCAAGCGCTTGGCCGCCGCCGTCGTTGTAGCGGCCGAGCATGCCGCCGGTGGTGGCGAAGATGCCGCAGTCGTAGTTGGCCGCGGCGGATACGTCATCGGCCAGCAACTCGGTGTGATAGCCGCCGGGCATGCAGTGGATGTCGACGGCGCTGGAATAGCGCGGCACCTGCACCGATGTATCGAGTTGCAGACCGTCGTCGCTGGCGTTGAGCGCGCGGGTTTTCTCGATCAGTGCATCCACCTGTTTGAGCACCAGGCCGCGACCGGCCTGCTGGCGCATTTCCATGCTGCTGCGGCGCAGGGCACTCCAGGTCTGGTAGATCGCATCGCCGGCCATCGCCTTGCGCACCTCATGGCGGGTTTGCGGGGCGCGGCCCTTTTCCTTCTCGAACGCCGGTTTTACCCGAGCTTCGTAGGCCACCTTGACCTTGGGGCTGAGCTGGGTGGCCAGGTAGCCATTGAGGTTGGCCAGGAAGTCGAAGCGCGCAGTGTCGTCGAGCGCGCTGTCAGGGAACACCGCGTGGCGGCCCACGTGCTGCCAACTGGGGGGCAGGGCTTGCTGGCTCATGGCGATTCCTCGGAAGGCTTCAAGTTCTAAAGTTATATCTATATGTCATACGGGTCTGGTCGGGGTCAAGTGTCGGTTTGATACCTGCGCCACGGTCCCCGCGGCGGTGGCTGCAGCCCTGCTGACACCGCCCGATTCCCGAATTTCTCAAATGTCCGGACAAAAAGCCAGTGCCGATTTTCATGCTCCGATCGGAAGCTTTTTTGTTGCAAAGCAACATCCTGCGCAGTCTCGCCAGTGCCCCGCGCAGCAAGGTTTTCATGCCGACCAGCGCCGCCGGGGGATCTGCGAGATAGGTTCTACAAATGATTGGACAATCATGTACTAATGATATAGCTATATGTCATCTTCGATGGGTCAACAGGCCTGTCTTCCGTGGTCCGGAGCAGGCCAAGGCACTGGCTTCATCGCTCCATTTCAATCGGGGGTTGGACGTGATTCGAATGTCATCGGTTTTGCTGGCTGTCGCAATCGCACTTTCGCCACAGGCAAAAGCGCTGGATCTGCAGTCCGAACAGGGCAGCGTCGAGGCAATGGTCAAGCTGCGTTGCTCGTTGGACCCCAAGCAGGAAGAGATCCTGTGGTG
Organism: Stenotrophomonas sp. STEN083; assembly: GCF_056759195.1. Lineage (NCBI taxonomy): Bacteria > Pseudomonadati > Pseudomonadota > Gammaproteobacteria > Lysobacterales > Lysobacteraceae > Stenotrophomonas > Stenotrophomonas sp. STEN083. The sequence continues at coordinate 43,479 of NZ_JBRRCU010000004.1, forward strand.
GGCCGGCACCTTGTTCGCGCAGGAGCCCGGCAAGAAGGCCGCACCACTGATGGGCTTCGAGGGCTACAACATCTGCCGTGCCGAGAAACAGGCCGATGGCGTGTGGCGTTTGTACACGCGTGAGCTCACGTTCTATCGCGACCTGAAGACCGGCAAGATCATCGACAGCTGGGACAACCCGCTGTCGGGCGAACGCAACGAGGTCGTGCAGGTTGCCAACGATCCGGTCAACACCGTGCTCAACGCGCCGGGCCGCCCGATGCAGCTGCCATGGGTGGAAGCCGGTGATCAGGTGATGTTGACCCTCAATATTCCGCTGGCCTATCCCAACCCGTTGCAGCCGGCCGAATTCCCTGCCGAATCCAGTGGCCCGACCTATATGGGCTCGGAGCACTTCATGTTCTTCGCGCCACGCGCGGATCTGGAAAACCCGGCGCTGAAGAGCGTGCCGGTCACCTATGGCTGGACCCGCATCGGGCCGTGGTTGCCGTGGATGAAGCTGGGTATGCGCCCGGGAAATCTGTTGTACATCGCGCAGGGCAACAAGCGCGCATCGGTCAGCGAACTGCCAGCCGATATCCAGGAACTCGTGCGTAGCCGCTACCCGGAGTACGCACACGCACCCGAGACCTGGGTGCAGCCCAACGTCACCAGCTGGAGCTACTACAAGCAGCTCAAGCAGGGCGCGACGGTGAAACAGCAGGACTGAAGTACGGAAACAACGGACGGAACCCTCCCCCAAGACGGCGCATCCATCCTCCAATCCATTCCGATCACACCTTGCAGTCGGGAACTCCATGAAAACCATCAAGCCAGACCTGCTGTGCTCATCGATCGCCCTCGCACTGCTGCTGTGTGCGGGCAACGCCGCCGCTGCCGACAGCGACGAAGCGGGCGCACCGCCGGCAGCCAACAGCGATGCCGTGCACAGCCTTGACCAGATCACCGTGACCGCGCGCGGCGTGTCCGAGCCGCTGCAGCAGATGCCGCTGCCGATCACCGCCATGTCCGAGCAGACCATCGAGAAGAAGGGCCTGACCGATGTGCGCGACATCGCCAATCTGTCGCCGAGCTTCTCGTTCAAGTCCGGCTATGGCCGTGGCTTCGACCGCCCGGTGATCCGCGGCATGTCCAATATCCAGGGCGAGGCCAATGCCTCGTTCTTCATCGACGGCATCTACGTCGAAGGTGATATCTCCAGCTACGGGCTGGAGAACATCCAGCGCGTGGAAGTGATCCGTGGCCCGCAGTCGGCAGCCTTCGGTCGTCGTACCTTTTCCGGCGCGGTCAACTTCATCACCAAGCGGCCTGGCAGTGCACCGGGCGGCAAGCTCACCCTGGGCGCGGGCAACTATGGCCAGGAAAAGATGGGCTTGTTCTACTCGGGCGCGAATGAAGACGGTTCGTTCGGTTACGACGTCAGCCTGAACAAGCGTGGCAATGATGGCGTGTTCTACAACCAGGCATCGGGCAGGAAGGACCTCAACGGCACCGAGACCATCAGTGGCATGGCCGCCATCGCCTGGTCGCCGACCGACGCATTGGACATCACCGCACGGGTGATGAAGCAGAAGAGCCGTGATCAGCACTTCGCCGCTGCGCGTCTGGGCAGCGACAACCTCAACTGTTACCTGCCGGAAGAAACCGGTGGCCTGTACTTCGGCCTGTATCCGATCCTGGAATCGCGCCGTCGCGGCTACTACTGCGGTGAGCTGAAGGAGCCGTCGGACCACGCGCTGAACACCAGGGAGTTCGAGACCGCAGGTTATTTCTCCGGGCGCAAGACCGACCTGCTGCGCACCAGCGTGGTGGTGGACTATCTGTTCGCCAACGGCTGGAACCTGACCTCGACTTCGGCCTACAACAAGAGCGAAACCTACGCTGCCAGCGATCAGGATTACAGCGCCATCCGTGGCTACGGCGGTGCGTTCGAAAGCTTCGCCAACAGCGGTGTAAAGAACTGGTCGCAGGACATCCGCCTGACCACCGACCAGAATCTGGCGGTGTCGGGCATGCTCGGCGCGTATTACTACGAGCAGAACGCGCAGCCGGGTTGGGGTGGCGACCTGACCGGTTACACCATCGGTGGCAACAAGGTGGTCACGCCGATCCCGACCAATCCGGATGACCAGACCGTCAACAAGGCGCTCTACGGCTTGATCAACTGGCGCATCAACGACCAGTGGACCACCTCGCTGGAAGGTCGCTATGCGCGCGATGAAATCAGCAAGGGCGGCACCGATGTGCGCGTGCTCGGCGCCAATACCTATCGCCAGACGTATGCGCTGGACAAGACCTTCAGCAGCTTCACCCCGCGTTGGACGCTGAGCTACCAGGCGCGTGAGAACGTCAACCTGTACGGGCTGGTCTCCAAGGGCAACAAGCCCGGTGGCTTCAATACCGATGTCTACCGCGCCGACTTCCGCGAAGCTGACCGCGATGCGCTGATCGCACGTGGTTTGAACACGTACAAGGAAGAAGAGGCCTGGAACTACGAGCTGGGCATGAAGAGCGATTGGCTGGACGGTACCCTGCGCGTCAATGCCAACCTCTACCAGATCGACTGGACCAACCAGCAGCTGACCGAAACCGGTCCGGTGATCCGCAAGAACGGCTCGTTGTTCTCCACCAGCTACACCACCAATGTGGGTGAGTCGCGCATTCGCGGTTTCGAGCTGGAAAGCCAGTGGGCGTTCGCGCAGGGTTGGCTGGCCAGCTTGGCGTATTCGTACACCGATGCCGAGATCCTGAAGTTCATCAGCCAGGACCAGGCCGATCTGTTCTCCAGTAGCAATGCACCGACGCTGGCTGATCCGGCCGCCGATGCCGCCGGCGCTACCCTGCCGCGCGTGCCAAAGCAAAAGGCAACGCTGGGCTTGATGTATGACGGTGCGCTGTCCAATGGCTGGGAATATACCGCCAACATGGATGTGAACTACGAAGGAAAGCGCTACATCCAGGTCGACAATCTGGCGTACATCGGCGCTTCCACCCGCACCAACTTCCGCTTCAGCATCCGCCCGACCGAGCAGCTGCAGGTCTCGGCCTACGTGACCAATGCGTTCAACGACCGCACCCTGGAAGACGCGCAACGGACGATCAACCCGGATGCTTACGTGGCCGTGCCGGCGGTGCCACCGTTGACCGGTCTGGCGGTGACCAACCTGCGTGACTTTGGTTTGACGCCGTCGCTGCCGCGTATGTATGGCGTTGAGGTCAGTTACAAGTTCTAAGAGTTGAGGTCGGCTGGAAGGGGGCGTTGCGCCCTTCCAGCTTGCGCTTGATTGGCATTGCCGACACACCGCCAGAACGTCATTCCCGCGCAGGCGGGAATCGCTCTGGCCGTTGCTTGTCATTCCCGCGAAGGCGGGAATCGCTCTGGCTTTTGCTTTTGAATTTCTGGAGGGGTGTGCAAGAGCAAGAGCGAAAGCAAGAGCGATTCCCGCCTTCGCGGGAATGACGGCTTTTGAAGCAACAGCAACTGCAACACAACAAAACACTCCGCACCCAGCAGGCAGAACCAATGCAACGACGCGATTTCATCAACGGAGTTTCCGCCATGGCCGCATTGACGCTGCTGCCGGGTGCGCTTCACGCCAAAGTGCCTACCAGCGATGTCATCGTCGTAGGCGCGGGCTTGGCAGGTCTGTCTGCCGCCCACGCCCTGGAAGCCGGCGGTGCCCGCGTCACCGTGCTGGAAGCCAATCCGCGCGTCGGTGGCCGTCTGCAGACCGTGGTGCGCAATGGCATCCGCTTTGAAATCGGCGGCGTCGAAGTTGGCACCGCCTATGAGCGCGTACATGCCCATGCCAAGCGCGTCGGTGTCGGTATCGTGCCGCCGTCGGCCGCCTTGCCGACTGCTGCCGGGCTGGGCCTGGCCATCGGCGATACGCTGGTGCCAGCCAAATCATGGGGCGAGAGCCCGCTGAACACCTTGCAGGGCCGCGAGCATGGCCTGCTGCCGCCGATGCTGCTGGCCTCCGCGATCGCTGAGCTCGGCTTGCCGGCGGTGGACAGCTGGCGCGACCCTGCCAATCTCTCGCTGGATATCCCGCTGTCACAGTTGATCGCCAGCAAGGGCTGGTCGCCGCAGGCGCTGCAGTGGATGGATATCGGCAATAGCTTCTCTTCGCTGCAGACCATCAGCGCGCTTGATGCACTACGCCGCGATGCGCTGCGTCGGTTCGGCTCCAGGGGCACCGGCTGGGTGCAAGGTGGCAGTCAGGCACTGCCCGAGGCGATGGCTGCATCCTTGTCGCAGCCGCCGGTACTCGACGCTCAGGTTGCCCGGGTCGAATCCGCGCGCGGCATGCTGGACGTCCGCTGCGCCGATGGCCGCCGCTTCCGCGCTGCGCATCTGGTGCTGGCCCTGCCCTGTGGCCCGCTCAGCCGCATCGTCATTGATCCGGCACCGCCGGTTGCACAGCAGCAAGTCTGGTCGGCACGTCGTTCCAACGCCGTCACCAGCATCCACCTGCAGCCCACCCGCAGGTTCTGGGAAGACGACGGCCTGCCGCTGTCGCTGTGGGGCGATGGCCCGCTGCAGCGCGTATTTGCCGTGCCCGGCGCCGATGGCCAGATCAACCGTCTGATCGTCTGGCTCAATGGCGGCATGGCCGAGCAGGCCGATCAGCTCGCCCGCGAGGCTCGCTTTGCCTGGGTCATCAATGCGATGGAGCGGCTGCGGCCGGCGTCCAAGGGCGCGCTGCTGCCGCTGGAGACCCGCAGCTGGGGCAATGATCCCCTGTCCGATGGCGCGTTCTCGGAGATTGCGCCGGGTCGTTTCGCCGAAACCCTGCGCTGGGCCAACACCCCGTTCGGGCGCATCCACTTCGCCGGCGAGCAGACCGAACTGCAGGTTCCGGGCATGGAAGCGGCCGTAACGTCAGGCGAGCGTGCGGCTGCAGCAATTCTTTCGGCCTGATTGAACTACCTTATCCCCTACCTTCCGGGCGCGGATGCGCCTTCCAGAGACAGTAATGAGCCTGAAGACACTGAACCCCTACGATTTGTTCGACGTGCGTTCGCTGCTGAGCGAGGAAGAACGCGCTGTACAGGATTCCGTTGCCCGTTTCACCGATGAGCGCGTGCTGCCGATCATCGGCGACTGCTTCGACCAAGGCCGCTTCCCGACCGAGCTGATCGGCGAGATCGCCGACATGGGCCTGCTGGGCAGCTCGTTGCCGGAACAATACGGCGGCGCCGGCTTGAACAGTGTCAGCTACGGCCTGATCTGCCAGGAACTGGAGCGCGGTGATTCCGGCATCCGCAGCTTCGTCTCGGTGCAGAGCTCGCTGTGCATGTACCCGATCTACGCCTACGGTTCGGAAGAGCAGCGCATGCGCTGGCTGCCGGACATGTCGCGCGGCAAGGTGATCGGCTGCTTCGGCCTGACCGAGGCCCATGGTGGTTCCGACCCGGCCAGCATGAAGACCCGTGCCGTGAAGGATGGCGGTGATTGGGTGATCAACGGTTCCAAGATGTGGATCACCAATGGCTCGGTGGCCGATATCGCCATCGTCTGGGCCAATACCGACGAGGGCGTGCAGGGCTTCGTCGTCGAGAAGGGCACCCCGGGTTTCACCACCCAGGAGATCAAGCACAAGATGAGCCTGCGCGCCTCGGTCACCGGCGCGCTGTTCTTCGACAACGTGCGCGTGCCCGACGCCAACCGCCTGCCCAACGTGAAGGGCCTGAAGGGTCCATTGGGCTGCCTCACCCAGGCCCGCTACGGCATCACCTGGGGCCCGCTGGGCGCGGCCATCGCCTGCCTGGACGAAGTGCTGGCCTATACCAAGGAGCGCATCCTGTTCGGCCGCCCGGTCGCCGCCACCCAGAGCGCGCAGATCAAGATGGCCGACATGGCCCGCCGCATCACTGCGGGCCAGTTGCTGGTGTTGCAGCTCGGTCGTCTGAAGGACGCCGGGCAGATGCAGCCGCAGCAGGTCTCGCTGGCCAAGTGGAACAACTGCCGCCTGGCCATCGACATCGCCCGCGAATGCCGTGACCTGCTCGGCGGCGCCGGCATCACCACCGAGCACGGTGCGATCCGTCATGCGCTGAACCTGGAATCGGTGATCACGTACGAAGGTACCGAGACCGTGCACCAACTGGTGATCGGCCGCGAGCTGACTGGCATCAACGCGTTCTGATGATGGACGGCCTGCATAGCACCATGCAGGCCGTCTGCCTGCGGCAGATTCCGCAAGGCCTGCCGCAGCTGCAGGATTTTGAAATGCAGCAGCTGCCGTTGCCGGTGATCGGTGACGGCCAGCTGTTGGTGCAGGTGCAGTGGTTGTCGCTGGACCCGTTCCTGCGCGCGCAACTCGGTGGCCGTTATGCGTTGCCGTGCCCGCCGTTGGGAAGCATCGTGCCGGGCTATGGCATCGGCACGGTGATCGCCGATCGCAGTGGTCGGTTTGCGCCCGGCGACGTGGTGACGGGAATGACAGGCTGGGCGGAGTTCGCGGTGATGGATGCCAATGCCACGGCGTTGGTTGATGCGACGTTGGCATCGGCTAGTACCTTCCTCGGTGTGCTTGGTGTCCCCGGCCTCACCGCGTGGGCCGGTGTGCGGAAGATCATGCAACCAAAAGCTGGCCAGACCATCCTGGTGTCCACCGCTGCTGGTGCGGTTGGCAGCGTCGTTGGCCAGCTGTGCAAGGCTGCAGGCTGCCGCGTGGTTGGCATCGCCGGCAGCGTACAGAAATGCGCCATCGTCACCGACGATTTTGGCTTCGATGCCTGCGTGAGTTATCGCGATCCGGAGTTCGCCAAGGCGCTGCGCGCAGCCTGCCCGGATAGCATTGATGGTTACTTCGACAATGTCGGTGGCGCCGTGCTGGAAGCCGCGCTGTCACTGCTGCGCCTGCATGCGCGCGTGGTGCTGTGCGGGCTCAGCGATCAGTACAACCGTGCCGAGCGCCCGGCTGGTCCCAATCTGGGGCCGGTGATTGGTGCGCGCGCACGCCTTGAAGGCCTGGTGGTCTACGACCATCTGGCTGATTTCGTGGAATGCCGCACTGAACTGGCGCAGATGATCGCCGCCGGTACGCTGCGCTACCGCGAACATATTCACGACGGGCTGGCCACTGCGCCGGCTGGTTTCATCGGCCTGCTCAATGGCGACAACCTGGGCAAGGCGCTGGTACGGCTCTAAGGAACACGCATGCCCCAGATTCAACGCTGCTTCGCTTCCGTCAACGGACGGCAAGTGCACTACCGCATTGCCGGCAGTGGGCCGGCGCTGCTGCTGATCCATCAATCGCCGCAGAATTCGCGCATGTGGGCGGCGATGCAGCAACGCTACGCCGACCGCTATACGGTGATTGCGCCGGATACGCCCGGCTTCGGCTATTCCGATGCATTGCCCGGCAACCCGATGACGATTGCCGAGTTCGGTGCGGCCACCCTGGAGTTCGTCGACGCCATCGGCCCGCAGCGCTTTGCGGTATTCGGCATGCATACCGGCGGGCTGATAGCGGCCTGGTTGGCCTGGGCTGCGCCCGAGCGTGTCGCCGCGCTGGTAGTCGATGGCTATGCGGCTTTCACTCCAGAAGAAAGCGCGCTGTATGGCGACGCCTATCTGCCGCCATTCGTGGCGCAGTGGGACGGCTCGCACCTGCGCTGGCTGTGGTCGCGCATGCGTGAGCAGAAGTATTACTTCCCTTGGTACGACGGCCGCGCCGAAGCGGCGATGACGATTCCACCGCAGACCACCGAGAGCACCCGCGAAACGGTGATGGATGTGCTGGATGTTGGCGATACCTACCGCGCCGGGTATGCGGCGGCGTTCCGCCACAACGACCACTTCTGGCTGCAGCAGCTGCAGATGCCGTCGTGGCTGGTCTACCGTCATGGTGATCCGCTGCTGGCGCATATGCCGCGCCTGCGCGGTCTGCCTGCCAACGTAACCGTGGTCGAAGAGCCGGCGGGCATCCCAGCGATGCTCGACAACATGGATGCGTGGTTGGCGCAGACCTTGGCTGCTGAGTCGAACTTCGTTGCTGGCAACGCTGCTACAGCGGCGAACAAGCGCTGGCAGCGCCGCATCATCGCCAGCGCCAGCTGTGACATGGCGGTCTGGGAGCGGGCAGGGCGGGGCCAGCTGCGGCTATGCCTGCATACACCCGGCACCAAGCCATTGACACCGCAACAACTCGAGATCGATGACAGCGCGTGCTTGCTGCCGGATCTTCCCGGTCACGGTGCGTCCTGCGAAGGTGATGCTGGCTTGGATGCCGCCAGCGTGGTCGCAGCCTTGTTGGACGCAGTGCGTGACAGCGCCGAGCTGCCGTTGCTGATCGAAGCGCATGGCGCTGCTGCCGGTTACGTTCCTGCGCTGGTGGATGCGCTGGGCGCGCGTGTCAGCGAAGTCGTGCTGCACTCGCCATGGCTGCTCACTGCCGAAGAACAGGCCGTGCTGCTGCAGGGTCTGCCAAGCACCGTCATCGACCGCGCCGGCGGCTACCTCTGCGATGCCTGGCAATGGGAGCGCGAGCGCCATCTGCTATGGCCATGGTTGGCGCCGAGTGCCGCTGCACGCCGCCGCGTGGACGCGCCTGCGCCTGCGTTGGTGCATGCCAATGTGGTTGAGCTGCTGCGCCTTGGCCGCCGCCTGCACGGCCTGCTGCACGATGTCACCGCGCCGGACCTGACCGCGCGCCTGCGCGCCTTGCCGGTACCGCTGCGTGTGATCACCGATGCCGAGTCCGATTACCAGGGGCGCGCCGCCGCCCTGTCCGCCTGAGCTGAAGGACCCCCATGAGCAACGACACTACAACCGCCGTCATCGCCGCGCTGCAATCCAGCTGGGGTGGCAGCATCGTCACCGATGCCGGCGAGCTTGAGTACTACGCCACCGACGTCTACTCGCAGGGCCAGCCGCTGCTGGCGGTGCTGCGCCCGAATGACGCGCAACAACTGGCCGCTGCGGTCAAACAACTCACCGACGCCGGTGTTGCAGTGATCGCGCGTGGCGGCGGCATGAGTTACACCGGTGGCTATACCGCCGCGCAGAGCCCCAGCGTACTGGTGGATACCAGCTCGCTGGACAGGATCGTCGAGATCAATCTGGAAGATGCCTACGTGGTGGTCGAGTCTGGCGTCACCTGGCGCGCGCTCAAGGAAGCGCTGGATGCAAAGGGCGTACGCACGCCGTACTTCGGGCCGATGTCCGGCTCGCATGCCACGGTGGGCGGCGGCATGTCACAGGGTGCGATCTTCCACGGCACCGCCCGTTATGGCTGCTCGGCCGACGTGGTGCTGGGCCTGCAGGTAGTCACCGCCAATGGCGACATTCTCACCACCGGCTCGGCCGCGGCTGCCAACACCACACCGTTCTTCCGCTGGTACGGCCCGGACCTGACCGGTCTGTTCCTGGGCGACTGCGGCCTGCTCGGCATCAAGACCCGCATCGTGCTCAAGCTCATCCCCAAGCACACGCATATCGACTATTTGTCCTGGCAGTTCCCGACCGCCGATGGCCTGTTTGCCGCGCTTGGCGTGCTTGCACGGCATGGGCTCGCCAGCGAAACGGCGGCTTTCGATCCGGCGCTTACCCGCGTGCGCATGCGCCGCGCGGGCCTCTCCAGCGACGTCAAGGCGCTGACCAATGTGATCAGGAAGGGCGGCCTGATTTCCGGCCTGAAGCTGGCGGTGAAGGGCCGTGACATCGTCGACCAGGAGCAGTTCTCGCTGCACGTCACGTTGGAAGGCGACAGTGCAGCGGAGGTGGCCGATCGGGTCGCGCGTGCGCGCAAGCTGGTGGCTGAATTCGGCGAGAGTATTGAACCGTCCATCCCCAAGATGATGGCCGCCAACCCGTTTGCGGCCTGGAACTCCATGCTGGGCCCGCAGGGTGAGCGTTGGGCGCCGGTGCATGCACTGGTGCCGCATTCCAAGGCCAGCAGCATGTTCAACGCGCTGCAGGCGCTGTTCGCGCGCGAGCAGGAAACCATGGACAAGCACGGCATCTTCATCGGCACCCTGCTGTCCAGCGTGGGTGCGCAGGTTGCGCTGATCGAACCCTGCATCTATTGGCCGGACAGCCACAATGCATTCCACCAGCGCACGGTCGATGCCGACCACCGCGAGCGCATCGGCTGCCCGGGCGAACATCCGCAGGCCCGCGCAGCTGCCGACGCGCTCAAGCGGCAGATCGCAGACACCATGCGCGCGCATGGCGCGGCCAACCTGCAGCTGGGCAAGTTCTACGACTACCGCGCCGGCCGCGACCCTGCCGCATTGGCGGTGCTGGACGCGGTCAAGGCCCAGCTCGACCCCAAGGGCCTGATGAACCCCGGCGTCCTGAGTCGCTGAGGCTGGCAAAGCACCCCCTCTCCCGCCCCCGCGTTCGCGGGGGCACCCTCTCCCGCAAGGGGAGAGGGATTGGGATTCTGCAGCTTGAGGCATCACTCGAAGCTGCAGCCAACTGCTTTAGCCCCTCTCCCCTTGTGGGAGAGGGGTTGGGGGGAGGGGCGGCGAAGCCTGCCGCATCTTCCCCAATAACCCGGACTCAACGGCCAAGCCCAACGCCTGGCCGTTCGCGTAGGTGCCACCGCAATTGTCCAGCCTGAACCCTCCGTGCTTCCATCGCTGGCCGGTTTCCGTACCATCGGCAACAATATGCCGGCCTGATCCCACCCGGACGGCCCACGTTCGATGCAGATCGAACCGCCACCCGCAGCCACCGAGACACTGTGAAAACACCCCAACAATTGCAGGTCCTGATAGACGACGGCGTCATCGACGAGGTCCTGCGCCCGCTCAAGAGCGGCAAGGAAGCAGCGGTTTACGTGGTCCGCAGCGGCGACGAGATCCGCTGTGCCAAGGTCTACAAGGACATGGCGCAGCGCAGCTTCCAGCAGCGCGTGCAGTACCAGGAAGGCCGCAAGGTGCGCGGCAGCCGTGAGGCCCGCGCCATCGGCAAGGCCAGCAACTACGGCCGCAAGCAGGCCGAAGCGGCCTGGAAGAACACCGAAGTGGACGCGCTGTACCAGCTGCGCGACGCCGGCGTGCGTGTGCCGGAGCCGTTCGGCTATTTCCATGGCGTGCTGGTGATGGAACTGGTGACCGACACCGAGGGCTTCAGCGCAGCGCGCCTGGGCGAGGTGGAGCTCAGTGCCGAGCAGGCGCGTGAGTTCCACGCCGTGCTGGTACAGCAGGTCAAGCTGATGCTGTGCTGCGGCCTGATCCATGGCGATCTGTCGCCGTACAACGTGTTGGTGGGCCCGGATGGCCCGGTGGTGATCGACTTCCCGCAGGTGGTCAGCGCCGGTGGCAACAACGCCGCCCGTACCATGCTGCTGCGTGACGTCAACAACCTCACCGCCAACCTTGGTCGCTGGGCTCCGGAGCTGCTGGAAACCTGGTACGGCGAAGAAATGTGGGAGTTGTTCCAGGCCGGCGATCTGCTGCCGGATACCGTGTTGACCGGCGAGTTCACCCCGGATGAGCATGCGGTGGATCTGGACAGCGTGCGTCACGCCATCAACGACGCCCGCGAAGAAGCGCTGATCCGCCAGCAAGGCCGCGAAGCCGCCGCCGAAGAAGACTACTAAGGGTAGTGCCGAGCCATGCTCGGCACTACAGGGCAGCGCTGGCCTCACTCATCGCCAAGCGATGATTCCTCACGCGGATCGGCCAGCAGAAAAGAATCATCACCCGCAGCGGAGGTAACCCGGGCGGTACCGCCATTGCGCAGCTCCCAATGCCAACTCTCATAGCGGGTAGTGAGCGTGCCGCGCACATAGCAGGGCCCGTGCAGGAAGAAGTCATGTTCCTGCCGCGGGGTGATCAGCACGGCATGGCGGAAGAACGCACGCAGCTGCTGCGGATCAGGTTTGAATCCATCACACAGAAGCGCATCGCGCTCGTTGTCGACGCCACTGCCGGTAACCACGATGTTGGACAATGCACCCAGCGGTCCGGGGCGGGTTGCGCATGCGCCCAGCAGCAGCACCCCAAGCAACAACAGGCTGCGGCGCGACGTGCTCGCCGTCAGGGTGAGAACTCGGGAGATTCCGTTTCTCACGGTGATGTACTCCCTTCGCTCTGCAACTGGTAGTGCCCCGGCGCACCCAGCACCACATTGAACACACGCGGTTCCAGCGAATAGGCATGAACCAGATTGAGCTGCAACGCTGTGTCGCTCAGCACGACGGTGCCGCTTCGGTTGGGACACGACCAGAAGCTGTCCGACGCTTCAGCCAATGGTAGCTTTGCGACGGTCGTGAACGGTTTTCCGGGTGCCGTTGCGCTCAGCCATTCAATCCAGACGCGGCAGGAAACGTGTTCGAAGCCAACATTTTCCAGACGCACCCGATAAGCCCCCTGCTGTTGCCCTGACTGCCAATGGCCGGCAGTGACGATGGCCAATGTGGCAGCCTCATCCTGGGTATCGGCTGCAGCAGCCGGCGTAGCCGCAAGCAGCAAGCACAGCAGCATGGAATGACTATTCATGTCGGAGAACGTCCTTGGGAATCGAGTGCGTGCTTCACGCAGGCGCGTGCCCGCCCGCGAGCCGATGATAACGAATCAGGAACTTGAGTCGGGCTGCCAGCAAGTGGTTGCATGGATGAAGCCATGGCAGCGGTAATTTGGTCCTTCGCAGGAAATCTGGGCGGTAACCCGTGTTGCGTCCTTTGCGAAGGTGTAGCAGGCCACGGAGACCTCTCCGTTGACGCTTAACGCTGGTGCCGCAGAGGGTCCGTAACGAAGTGACAACGCGTTCTGGAGCCGCTCGCGGCAGGGGTCGAAGTCCAGTTCCGAGCTGAAAATCAGCTGTTCCAGGATATGGTTGGGTTCTTCCGTACATGCCTGTACCAGATCCGTTTCGATATCGAATTCCTGGCCCAGCGTGAAACCGTTGAGTAGAGGCATGTGGATCCGAGGACCTGCAGTTCAAAGAAGGCAGGTCGAGTGTATTTGGCGAGGCCCGGCTGTGAAAGCTGGCCAGACCGCCGCATGTAGTGCCGAGCCATGCTCGGCAAAGCGCCATCCAAGCAATTGCAGGAGCGGCGTAAGCCGCGAAGCCGGTAGAAATGAACACCGTTCGCTACAGCCGGCTGATCATCTTCAACCGCACCTGCGCCGCCGCCACATCGTGTCGTTCTGCTGCCATCACGCATAGATGATCCAGCAATGCCTGCGGCTGCAACAGCAATGGATCACCTTCGTCCAGACGCAGTGCCAGATGCCCCCACCAGAACGGGTGGCCATCCAGATAGATTTCATATCCAACGATGTAGCGATGCGCATCCATTTCAGGTGCCTACATGCACGCGGTCGCCGACATCGCTGCAGCACAGGTGTTCCAGCGCCAGTTCCATGGCCAGCACATAGCTTTGCGCACAGTAGCCTTGGGCGATGCCAAGACGGCGGCCAAGGTGCTTCGGCAGGCAGGACTGTGGCGCGTCGCTGGCGTCGTCGTGTACTTCCACATAGGCATTGCGCAGGCGCGGCAGTAGGCGCTGCAGGCGCAGACTGTGCACGCAGGCCGCCGGTGCGAGCAGGATCACGTCATCCGGGTTGTGGTCGGCCGCGCACAGCGAGTCCAGCAGCTCTTGTTCGGAGCGGCAGTCGCGCTGTGCCACGCTGATGCCGACATCGAGTGCGCGGTGCACCAATGCATTCATGACCTTGCTTGGCAGCGGCACAGCAGCTTGCAGCTGCGCATCATGGGCATCGGGCCCGCGCACAATGAAGATCGCCATGGCTCAGGCACCTTGTCCGTTGCTGAGCAGACGTGTGGCAATTGCCAGCGACAGATGCCGCGCCTCGTCGGTACCGGTACTGCAGACCACTACCGCTGTGGCGGCATGGTGTGGATGCAGATGGGTTTCCAGCGTATCGGCATCATTGCTGGCGATTTCGATATACGGCGCCCGGAGGGCGTCCAGGGCGTTGCATACACTGCGGCCGTGGAGCGCCCACTGCGTATCGTCGGTGGCGCTGTTTTCAATCAGCACCCAGTCCGGCGCTTGTTGACGCGCGTTGTGCAGGCATTGGGCCAGCGCCGGCAGTGAACCGCACTGCAGGCATTGCAGTGGCTGTCCGGCGAGTTGTGCAGGCAGCAAGGACGCATCCGGCATTGCTGGGTTGCGGGTATGCCGGATCAGTAAAACGCTCATGTAGCACCAGGTTCAAGCGCCGTGCGGCGCGGTGGTGCCACGATGCGCCGCAGCGGCATCAAATCGCCATGGTGGCCAAGCGTGGCGGCGTAAAGTCTGCGTAGCAAAGTCTGCGGCCGGGGTTCGGCAGTCGCGGGGAACTTCGCCCGGCCTTGGCGGTCAGTTGGCTAACCCTGGAGCTTGTGATTGGCCATGAATGAGACCGCGTCCGCTACATCACCCCATCCCGTCGCGCAGTGGATTCGCCGCGAAGCCCTGCCGTTGGCGGTGATGTTGCTGCTGCTGTTCGCCGCCCGCGACAGCCTGGCCAACCACTACCAGGTGCCCAGCGGCTCGATGCAGCCGACCCTGCAACCCGGTGATCGGGTGGTGGTGGATATGCGTGCGTATGGCCTGCGCGTTCCCTTCACCGATGTGCAACTGCTGGCCGGGCAGGCACCGCAGCGGGGTGATGTGGCGGTGTTTGATTCGCCGGCCGATGGAACGCGGCTGATCAAGCGCGTGGTTGCCGTGGCCGGTGATCGCGTGCAGTTGCATGATGGCTATCTGACCATCAATGAGCAGCTGCTGCGGCAGGACGTGGCGCGTGAGTTGTTTGGCAACAAGCAGGTGCAACTGGATCTGGAGGACGGCGGTGGCCCGGATATCAACGGCATCACCATTCCGGCCGGCAAACTGCTGGTGGTGGGCGACCATCGCGGTAACAGTTTTGATGGGCGATTCTTTGGATTGGTGGACGCCGATACGGTCTACGGCAAGGCGCTGGCGGTGTATTGGCGGCGCGGGGAAGGGCCGGAGTGGCAGCGTTTGTAAGCGGCGATGGCGAAGAAGAAAAACGGCACGGAGACGTGCCGTTTTTTTGCCTTCGTTTTTTTTGTAGGAGCGGCGTAAGCCACGAAGCAGATAGCGCCGGCAATCTGCATGCATGCAATGGCAATCAGAAAGGGGCTGTATTGGTGTTGGCTTCGCGGCTTACGTCGCTCCTACCAAACCCGCGCATTGGTCATACCAATCGCTTTGACTAACCCTATGGTCTAATAGGATCTCCGCGGAAACGGCGATTCAATCGCGTCTCGCTGGTCGGTTTTGCTGAATATTGGTAATACCAATATTCGCGACCACGGTAATCTCCACCTGCGGGTGGGCCGCCTTTCGCCTTTGACGAGAACCTGCATGCAGCCCTGGGAACAACTGTACGACCCCGCTGGCAACCTCTGGCTGTCCAGCCTGATCGCGCTGTTGCCGATCGCTTTCTTCTTCGTCGCCCTGGCCGTGCTGCGCATGAAAGGCTGGTTGGCCGGCACCATCACTGTGGCCATCGCCTTGGCGGTTGCGCTGCTGTTCTATCGCATGCCGGTGTCGCAGGCGCTGGGCGCGGCCGGCTTCGGCTTCCTGTACGGGTTGTGGCCGATTGCCTGGATCATCATCGGCGCGGTGTTCCTGTACAAGGTGTCGGTCAAGACCGGCCAGTTCGCCATCATCCGCGCTTCGATCCTGTCGGTGACCGAAGACCAGCGGCTGCAGATGCTGATGGTCGGCTTCGCCTTCGGTGCCTTCCTTGAAGGTGCCGCAGGTTTTGGTGCGCCAGTGGCGATCACGGCGGCATTGCTGGTTGGCTTGGGCTTCAAGCCGCTGTATGCCGCCGGCCTGTGCCTGATCGTCAACACCGCGCCGGTGGCCTTCGGCGCAATGGGCATTCCGATCATCGTCGCCGGCCAGGTCACCGGCCTGGATGCGTTCGAGATCGGACAGATGGCCGGTCGCCAGCTGCCGTTCCTGACCATCATCGTGCTGTTCTGGATCATGGCCATCATGGATGGCTGGCGCGGCATCAAGGAAACCTGGCCGGCGGTGCTGATCGCCGGTGGTTCCTTCGCCATCGCGCAATACCTGACTTCCAACTTCATCGGCCCGGAGCTGCCGGACATCACCGCCTCGCTGGCGTCGCTGGTGTGCCTGACGCTGTTCCTGCGCCGTTGGCAGCCCAAGCGCATCTTCCGCTTTGAAACCGAGGCCAGTGCCGAGGCTGCCGCGCAGGCATCGAGCGCACCGCGTTACAGCGCCGGCCAGATCGCCAAGGCGTGGTCGCCGTTCCTGATCCTCACCGCGATGGTCACGCTGTGGAGCATCAAGCCGTTCAAGGCCTTGTTCGCCGCCGGTGGCCCGCTGGAAAGCTGGGTGTTGAAGCTGCCGGTACCGGGCCTGGACCAGCTGGTGCAGAAGATGCCGCCGATCGTGAACGCGCCCACTGCCTACGAGGCCGTGTACAAGTTCGATGCCATCTCGGCCACCGGCACCGCGATCATGCTGGCGGCGGTGATCACCATCGTCTACCTGCGCATGCCGGTGCGTGCGGCGGTGCGTACCTTCGGCGAAACCGTCAATGAGTTGAAGATGCCGATCTACTCGATCGGCATGGTGCTGGCGTTTGCCTTCATAGCCAACTACTCCGGCTTGTCGGCGACATTGGCCTTGGCGCTTGCGCATACCGGCAAGGCATTCACCTTCTTCTCGCCGTTCCTGGGCTGGTTGGGCGTGTTCCTGACCGGTTCGGATACCTCGTCCAATGCCTTGTTCTCGGCCTTGCAGGCGACTACAGCGCAGCAGATTGGTGTGTCTGAAGTGCTGCTGGTTGCCGCCAATACCACCGGCGGTGTCACCGGCAAGATGATCTCGCCGCAGTCCATCGCCATCGCCTGTGCGGCGGTGGGCCTGGCCGGCAAGGAATCGGACCTGTTCCGCTTCACCGTCAAGCACAGCCTGATCTTTACGGTAATGGTCGGCCTGATCACCACCGCGCAGGCCTATTGGCTGACCTGGATGATTCCCTGAGCCATGGCCGCGCGCATCCGCCAACGCAGTGCAGCTTCGGGCCACAATGTCGGCATGAGTACGAAACGTATTTCCGACAAGGTGGCCGCGCAGCTGCGCGTGCTGGTGGACGAACAACAACTGCAGCCGGGTGACCGGCTGCCCTCCGAACGTGCACTGGCGGTGCAGCTCGGGGTCTCGCGCACCGCGCTGCGTGAGGCGATTGCCCAGCTTGGCAGCCAGGGCCTGCTGGTGGCGCGGGTTGGTGGTGGCACCTATGTGGCCGAGCCGGCCGCACGTGCGCGGCAGGCATTGGATGAGCCGCTGGTGCCGTATCTGCCGCTGTTCCAGGGCGATCCGGAATACCGTTTCGACGTGCTGGAAATTCGTCATGCGCTGGAAGGCGCAACCGCCTGGCATGCCGCGTTGCGGGCTACTGATGAGGATCGTGCACGCATCGCGCAGGCCTTCCAGACCATGATGGACGCGCATGGCAAGGACGACCCGGCCGGCGAAGCGCGCGCCGACGCCGCCTTCCACCTGTCCATCGCCGAGGCCTCGCACAATCTGGTGCTGTTGCAGGTGATGCGCGGCCTGTTCGAGCTGCTGCAGACCAATATCTCGCAGAGTCGCGAGAAGCTTTACACCGCATCGACAACCTTTTCCCCCTTGTCCGACCAGCACCGCGAAATGATGGATGCGGTGCTGGCCGGTGACCCCGAGCGTGCGCGTGCCGCAGCGCACACCCATCTTGAGTTCGTGCACACAACGCTGCGCACGCTCGATGAAGACGAAGCGCGGCGTGCCCGCGCTTCGCGGCTTCCTTCCCCCCACGGTTGACCCATGATCATCTCCGCCTCCACCGATTACCGTGCGGCCGCGCAGCGTCGTCTGCCGCCGTTCCTGTTCCACTACATCGATGGCGGCGCGTATGCCGAACACACGCTCAAACGCAATGTTTCCGACCTGTCCGACATCGCGCTGCGCCAGCGCATCCTGCGCGACATGTCCGAGCTCAGCCTGGAAACCGAGTTGTTCGGCGAAAAACTGGCAATGCCGGTTGCGTTGGCGCCGGTCGGCCTGACCGGCATGTATGCGCGTCGCGGTGAAGTGCAGGCGGCGCGTGCGGCGGACAGTCGTGGCATTCCGTTCACGCTGTCGACGGTGTCGGTGTGCCCGATCGAAGAAGTGGCACCTGCGATCAAGCGACCGATGTGGTTCCAGCTGTATGTGCTGCGCGACCGTGGCTTCATGCGCAACGCGCTGGAGCGCGCGCAGGCTGCAGGCGTCACCACACTGGTGTTCACCGTCGACATGCCGGTGCCGGGCGCGCGCTACCGCGATGCACATTCGGGCATGAGCGGCCCGAATGCCGGCATGCGCCGTATTGGTCAGGCGATGACCCATCCGCGTTGGGCCTGGGACGTTGGCCTGTTCGGCCGTCCACATGACCTGGGCAATATCTCTGCGTATCGCGGCAGCCCGACCGGGCTGGAGGACTACATCGGTTGGCTGGGCAACAACTTCGACCCGTCGATTTCGTGGAAGGACCTGGAATGGATCCGCGAGTTCTGGAAGGGGCCGATGGTGATCAAGGGCATTCTTGATCCGGATGATGCGCGCGATGCGGTGCGCTTTGGTGCCGATGGCATCGTGGTTTCCAATCATGGCGGTCGCCAGCTTGATGGCGTGCTGTCCACGGCGCGTGCGCTGCCAGCGATTGCAGACGCGGTGCAGGGCGACCTGAAGATTCTCGCCGACTCCGGCATCCGCACCGGCCTGGACGTGGTGCGCATGCTTGCACTTGGCGCGGACAGCGTGCTGTTGGGTCGTGCCTTTGTCTACGCGCTTGCCGCGCAGGGCGAGGCCGGCGTGGCCAACCTGCTGGACCTGATCGCCAAGGAAATGCGCGTGGCAATGACGCTGACCGGCGCACGTCGCATTGCCGATATCAGCCGCGACTCGCTGGTCAACCTGGCATGAGTGCGAACGAGGCACTGCTGGCGCAGTTGCGCGCTGCCGTTGGTGACGCCCATGTATTGACTGGCGACAAGGCAACCCGGCGCTTCCGCAAGGGTTACCGCTTCGGCGATGGCGCTGTGCTGGCGGTGGTGCGGCCGGGAAGCTTGCTGGAGATGTGGCGCGCACTGCAGGCGTCTGTGCAGGGCGGGGCGGCGATCATCCTGCAGGCGGCCAATACCGGCCTGACCGGTGGCTCGACGCCGGATGGCAACGACTACGGTCGGCCGATCGTATTGATCAGCACGCTTCGGCTGACCGGCGTGCAGTTGCTCGATGAAGGACGGCAGGTGCTGTGCCTGCCCGGCGCTACCTTGGACCGACTCGAACAGACGCTGGCGCCACTGGGACGCGAGCCGCATTCGGTGATTGGTTCTTCGTGCATCGGTGCCTCAGTGCTGGGCGGTGTCTGCAACAACTCCGGTGGCTCGCTGGTGCGGCGTGGTCCGGCCTACACCGAGATGGCGCTGTACGCGCAGGTGGATGGCGATGGCCGCTTGCAGCTGGTGAACCATCTTGGGATTGCCCTGGGCGACACGCCGGAAGAGATCCTGCAGCGCTTGCAGGCCGGCGATTACCAGCCTGCCGATGTGCGTGTTGATGGTGAGCGTGCCGGCTCCGATCCGCGCTATGCGGAACAGGTGCGGCAGGTGGACGCGACAACGCCGGCGCGTTACAACGCCGATCCCAGCCGTCATTACGAAGCGGCCGGTTCGGCCGGCAAGCTGGCGGTGTTTGCGGTGCGCCTGGATACCTTTGCCAAGGAAGCAGCCGAGGTGTTCTATATCGGCAGCAACAGCACTGAAAGCCTCACCGCGATCCGTCGCCAGCTGCTGACCGGTTTCGAGCGTCTGCCGATTTCTGGCGAGTACATCCACCGCGTCGCTTATGACATTGGCGAGCGCTACGGCAAGGACACCTTCCTGCTGATCGACAAGCTCGGCACCGCACGGGTGCCGGCGGCATTCGCTCTGAAGAGCCGGGTTGATGGCTGGTTTGAGCGGCTTGGACTGCGCGGCGTTACCGATCATGCAATGCAGCTGCTGACCGGGCTGCTGCCCTCGCATCTGCCCAAGCGCATGGGCGAGTTCCGCCAGCGCTATGAGCACCACTTGCTGGTCAAGGTATCCGCACAGGATGCGGCGGCGACCGAACAGTGGTTGCGCGGCTTCTTCGCCGGGCATGAAGGCGCTTACTTCCACTGCACGCCGGACGAAGGCCGCAAAGCCTTCCTGCACCGGTTCGCGGTGGCTGGCGCGGCGGTGCGCTACCGCGAAGTGCATCGCGCGCAGGTTGAGGACATTGTGGCCTTGGATATCGCCTTGCGCCGCGACGACCGCGATTGGTTCGAGCAACTGCCGGCTGAGTTGGATGCGCGCTTGCTGCACAAACTCTATTACGGCCACTTCCTGTGCCATGTCTTCCACCAGGACTACATCGCACGCAAGGGCGAAGACCCGATGGCGATCGAGCATGCGATGTGGAAGCTGCTGGATGAGCGCGGTGCCGAATACCCGGCCGAGCACAATGTCGGCCACCTGTACCCGGCCAAGCCGGCGCTGGCGCAGTTCTACCAGCAACTGGACCCGAGCAACACCTTCAACCCTGGCATCGGCCAGACCAGCAAGCAGCCGGGTTGGAAGGGCTGTGATTGCTGAGGGGCACTGAAACGCAAGCGATCTGCTTTGGCCTTAGCTTGTGCTTGTGCTTGTGCTTTTGCTTGAGCTTTGCTCGGGCATTGCTTGAGCCCCTCTCCCGCTCGCGGGGTGAGAGGGGCAGCTTACGAACCACTGGTTCGTTGCCCGTCGAACGTCCTTGCGCCAGCGCAAGGGCCGGGGCGCGGAGCGGGGGTTGGGGTGAGGGGAAGCTTCTAGCTGGCTTGTCATTCCCGTCTGCGCGGGAATGACGTCGAAAAGGCGAAGGCAGGAGCAAAGGCCGGAGCAAAGACCGGAGCAAAGACAAGAGCGATGACCCAACATACGTTGGTTGAAAACCCCGCCTTCGCGGGAATGACGGCAGAAAAGCGAAGCCAAAGCCAAAGCCCAAAGCCAAAGCCAAAGCCCAAAGCAGACAAGCCCAGACCCTACCGCTCCGAATGCCCGGTATCGTCGTACTGCCTCGGCGCAAACAGATCCGGCTGGATCAGCTCAACGAAGGCCCTGGCCTGCGGCGACAACACCTTGCCTCGCCGCACCACCACGCCATAACTGCGCGACGGGAAGTAGTCGCTCATCGCCCGCGTCGCCAGCTTGTCGCGGTCGCCATCGTTCAAGCACAGGGCGGTGACGATGCTGATGCCCATGCCCATCGCCACGTATTGCTTGATCACTTCCCAGCCGCCCACCTCCAGCGCCACCGTGTAGGGCACGCGGTGTTGTTGGAACACCAGATCGACCAGCCGCCAGGTGATCTGCCGGCGCGGCGGCAGGATCAGCGGCCACGGCGACAGGTCTTCCAGGGTCAGGTTCTTCTTCTTCGCCAAGGGGTGGTCGGGTGGGGTGATCAGTACCTGGTCGAAGCGGTAGACCGGCGCGTAGCTGAGGTCTGCAGGGACATCCATCATCGAGCCGATGGCCAGGTCGGCGGCGTCGCTGCGTAGCAGATCGGTGCCGTCGGCGCTGATTGCGTTGTGCAGGGTCAGGCGCACGTCGGGGTGTTGTTGGCGGAAATTTTCGACGATCTTTGGCAGGAGATAGAGGATGGTCGACGAATTTGCCGCGATATTGAGCTCGCCGGCATCCAGCCCGCTGACCTTCTCGCGGAAGCGCGGCAGCAGCCCGTCCAGGCTTTCCACCAGCGGCTGCGCCATGTCGTACAGCAGCTGGCCCTCGCGGGTGGGCACCAGGCGGCGCCCGCTGCGCTCGAACAGCACCACTCCCAGTTCCCGTTCCAGCGCCTGCAGCTGCAGGCTCACCGCCGGTTGGCTGACAAAAAGCGCTTCCGAGGCGCGCGAAACCGAGCCCAGCCGCACCGTCTGCAGGAAGGCCCGCAGCGGCTTGAGCCGATCAGACTTGTAGGAAAAACGCGGGGTTACGGGCGGTTTAGCTGGCATCTTGTCGCCAGTATTAGCACAACTTATAGATAACATTGCAAAAACTGTTTTGTTAAATACCTACCTGCGACCGCACGTTGGAGTCCCCGACATACGCAGGAAGTCCGATGTCCGCCGTCGCCCACGCAGTCGCCACGCCGCAGTCCGCCCCCCGCCCGACCCCGGGCATCACCTTGACCACCCAGTTGGCCGGCCAGTCCGCGCTGCTGCCGGCCGGCGTGCTGGGCCTGCTCGTATCGTTGCACCGCGCGGTCGAGCCGGGCCGGCAGGCGCGCTTGGCGGCCCGCCGCGAGCGTCAGGCCTTCTTCGACCAGGGTGGGCTACCGGATTTCCGTGCCGATACCCGCGCCATCCGCGAAGAGGACTGGAGCGTGGCGCCGATCCCGGCCGCGTTGCAGGACCGCCGCGTCGAGATCACCGGCCCGACCGACCCGAAGATGGTCATCAACGCGCTGAACTCCGGTGCCAAGGTGTTCATGGCCGATTTCGAGGATTCGACCTCACCGACCTGGCGCAATGTGCTGGCCGGCCAGCAGACGATGAAGGCGGCGGTGCGTGGTGATCTGGACTTCACCGCGCCTGCCACCGCCAAGGGCCCGGGCAAGCACTACACGCTGCGCCCGGCCGACGAGCAGGCGGTGCTGATCGTGCGCCCGCGTGGCTGGCACCTGGACGAGAAACACGTGCTGGTCGATGGCCAGCCGATTGCCGGCGGCCTGTTCGATGCCGCGCTGTTCGCTTTCCACAACGCCCAGACCCTGATGGACAAGGATCGCGGCCCGTACTTCTACCTGCCCAAGCTGCAGTCGATGGAAGAGGCGGCGCTGTGGGAGACCGCGCTGTCGCACATCGAAGGCATGCTGTGCCTGCCGCATGGGCAGATAAAGGTCACCGTGCTGATCGAGACGCTGCCGGCGGTGTTCGAGATGGACGAGATCCTGCATGTGCTGCGCGACCGCATCGTCGGCCTGAACTGCGGGCGCTGGGACTACATCTTTTCCTACCTGAAGACCTTCCGCCGCCACGCCGACAAGGTGCTGCCAGAGCGCGGCCAGGTGACGATGACCCAGCCGTTCCTGAAGGCCTATTCGGAACTGCTGATCAAGACCTGCCATCGCCGTGGCGCGCATGCAATGGGTGGCATGGCCGCGCAGATCCCGATCAACAACGATTCCGCCGCCAACGAGCAGGCGATGGCACGGGTACGCGCCGACAAGCTGCGCGAAGTCACTGCCGGCCACGACGGCACCTGGGTGGCGCACCCGGCGCTGATCCCGGTGGCGCGCGCCATCTTCGATGAGCACATGCCCGGTCCCAATCAGCATCACGTGCTGCGCCGTGACGTGCAGGCCAACCGCGATGAACTGATAGCGCCATGCAGCGGCACCGTTACCCGTGCCGGCTTCGAGAACAACGTCGAGGTCTGCGTGCGTTACCTGGCCGCCTGGCTGGACGGCAATGGCTGCGTGCCCATCCACAACCTGATGGAAGACGCCGCCACCGCCGAGATCAGCCGCAGCCAGATCTGGCAGTGGCTGCATGCCGGCAACCAGCATCTGGACGACGGCACCGCGATCGATTTCGCGCTGCTGACCAGCACCCTGCGCGCCTTGCCGGCGCGCCTGGGCGACACCTCCGCACTGCCCGGTGGCAGCCGCATCACCCAGGCCATCGGCCTGCTCGACCAGCTCAGCCGCGCCGACGAGCTGACCGACTTCCTGACCTTGCCTGCCTACCGGCAGATCGATTGACCCTTCCCCCTTAAGCACTGGATTAGAGGACGACATGATGAGCAGCTACCAGCAACAGATCGACGCCCTGCAGCAGGACTGGGATACCAACCCGCGTTGGAAGGGTCTGAAGCGTACCTACAGCGCTGCCGACGTAGTGCGCCTGCGCGGCAGCGTGCAGCCGGAACATACCTTGGCCAAGCGCGGCGCCGAGCGCCTGTGGGAACTGGTCAATGGCGGCTCGAAGAAGGGCTACGTCAACGCCTTCGGTGCGATCAGTGCCGGCCAGGCGATGCAGCAGGCCAAGGCCGGGCTGGAAGCGGTGTACCTGTCCGGCTGGCAGGTGGCCGCCGACGGCAACACCTCCGAAACCATGTACCCGGATCAGTCGCTGTACGCCTACGACTCGGTGCCGACCATGGTCCGTCGCATCAACAACACCTTCCAGCGTGCCGATGAGATCCAGTGGAAGAACATCATCGACGGCAAGGTCAAGGCCGAGGACGCGATCGACTTCTTCCTGCCGATCGTTGCTGATGGCGAGGCCGGTTTCGGCGGCGTGTTGAACGCCTATGAGTTGATGAAGAACATGATCACCGCTGGTGCCGCCGCGGTGCATTTCGAGGACCAGCTGGCGGCGGTGAAGAAGTGCGGCCACATGGGCGGCAAGGTACTGGTGCCGACCCAGGAGGCGATCCAGAAGCTGTCCGCCGCGCGCCTGGCTGCTGACGTGCTGGGCGTGCCGACCATCGTGCTGGCGCGTACCGACGCCGAGGCCGCCAACCTGCTGACCAGCGACTTCGACCCGAACGACACCCCGTTCATTACCGGCCAGCGCACCGCCGAGGGCTTCTACAAGGTCAAGAACGGCCTGGAGCAGGCGATCAGCCGCGGCGTCGCCTACGCCCCGCACGCCGACCTGGTGTGGTGCGAGACCGGCACCCCGGACCTGGGCTTCGCCCGCGAGTTCGCCCAGGCTGTGCATGCCGCGAGTCCCGGCAAGCTGCTGTCCTACAACTGCTCGCCCTCGTTCAACTGGAAGAAGAACCTGGACGACAAGACCATCGCCAGGTTCCAGGACGAGCTGGCCGCGTTGGGCTACAAGTACCAGTTCATCACCCTGGCCGGCATCCACATCAACTGGTTCAATACCTTCAAATTCGCCCACGACTACGCCCGTGGCGAAGGCATGCGCCACTACGTGGAGCAGGTGCAGGAGCCGGAATTCGCCGCCCGCGACAAGGGCTACACCTTCGTTTCGCACCAGCAGGAAGTGGGTGCTGGTTACTTCGACGATGTGACCACGGTGATTCAGGGTGGCGCCTCCAGCGTGACCGCGCTGACCGGGTCCACCGAGGAGGAGCAGTTTCAGACTGAAGTAGCTGCCTGAGGGCGCTGACAAGGTCGTTTTCGAGGGGCTCTTACGAGCCCCTTCTTTTTTTTGGCATGGCCCAGCATCAAACGGTGTAGGGGATCACAAAATCGACAATTTTGGTGATAGGCTCGCGAGATTACTCGTCTCACCTGGGCGAGCAGTCCATGAGGCATGGAATGAGCGGCATGGGAACAGGGGGTTTGGCACTGGAGTCTGAACTTTCCGTCGCTAGTTCGACGGGAGGTGCAGTGCTGCATGCGCAATTGTCACCGGTGGAATTTGCACTGTTTGCCCAGTACGGCGTTCGCCGCACACTGCAGGCCGACCAGGTGCTGTTCCGCCGTGGCGATCTGGGCAGCTCGATGTTCATCATCGTAAGCGGCACTGTCAGCCTGGATTTCGGTGCCGGCCTGGCGCCCAAACCGATGGGAAGCAACGATTTCTTTGGCGAGCTTGGCCTGCTGATCGAGCGCCACCCGCGTTCCTGTGATGCGCGCGCAAACTGCGACAGCGTGCTGCTGGAAATCACCCATGCCAATTTTCACCGCCTGATTGATCAGGACCCGGCGATGGTGGTGTTCTTCCTGCGCCGCACCTTGTCGCGGGTGGTCTCCAGCGAGCAGCGCCTGATCGCCCAGCTCAGCCGTCGCAATCATGAGCTGGAAACCGCGCTGGGCAATCTCTACAGCGCCAACCATGAGCTGCACCACACCCGCGAACTGGTCTACAGCGATGACCTGACCGGCCTCAGCAACCGGCGTGCACTGACCGCCTATCTGCAGAAGTCACATCGCTCCGGTCATCGCCCGCAAGGACTGTTGCTGCTGGACTGCGACGACTTCAAGGGTTTGAACGACTCTTACGGTCACCTTGCTGGTGATCACGCCCTGCAGTGCTTCGGGCGCATTCTTGCCTCGGTGACCGGCAAGGACGATATCGCCTGCCGTCTTGGCGGCGATGAGTTCTGCGTATTGCTGATGAAAGCCGATGCGCAAAGCCTGCCGCGCACCGCCGAATTCGTGCTGGATGCGATGCGCCATCTGATCGCCTATCCCGGCGCGACGGTCGGTTCCTGCTCGCTGAGTGTCGGCATGGTGTTGATCGATGAGGGCCACCATTGGAACGATGCCTATTCGCGCGCTGATCAAGCGCTGTACCTTGCAAAGCGCGAAGGTGGCAATCGCGCGCAGTGGTTCCAGGAGCAGTCCGGTGACCACGGCTAGCCCGGCGTAGCGCCATGACCAGCCAGACTGACGCGCTCTCGGCCGATCGCCAGCTCAAGACGCTGGTGCTCACCGATCTTTGTGACTCGGTGGAGCTGACAGCACGGATTGGTGATGCGGCAGCCGCGGAGCTGTTCCGTACCCTGGACGTGCGTGCACTGCAGCTGTTGCAGCGTTGGAAAGGACGTCTGATCGATCGCTCCGATGGTATGTTCCTGCTGTTTGACGTGCCTACCCAAGGCTTGGGTTTTGCGTTGGATTACCTGGACGCCCTGGTTGAGATAGGTAACGAGCGCAAGCTGCCGCTGCAGGCGCGAATCGGCATCCATGTAGGTGGCGTGCTGTTCTGGCGCAACGATGAGGATGCGGTTGCCGCCGGCGCCAAGCCCGTGGATGTGGAGGGTGTGGCCAAGCCCACCGCGGCCCGCTTGATGGCGTTGGCGCGACCGAATCAGATTCTGCTGTCGTCAGTGGCCGAAGCGCTGTTGCGGGCAAGCCAAAATGAGCTGGGCGAGCGCGGTGCGAGCCTGCAGTGGAAGTCGCACGGTCGCTGGTACTTCAAGGGCCTGCCGACGCCGCAGGAAGTGTTTGAAGTGGGCACAACGGGTAGCGCTCCACTGCGCATGCCGGCCCGTTCCAGCAAGGCGTGGCGGCGTCTACCGCTATGGCGGCGGCCGGCGGCGCTGGTTGCCGAGTTGTTGCTGGTGATCGCTGTGGGCGCAGTGGCTTGGGTATTGGTGCGTCCGGAGCCAGCCATTGCTTTCGCCGAGCGGGATTGGATAGTGGTTGGAGACTTCACCAACCAGACCGGCAATCTGGTGCTGGACGACGCTCTTCAGCAGGCACTACGCATCAGCTTGGAGCAGTCCCGCCACGTGAATGTTCTCAGTGACCTGAAGGTGCGCGAGACCCTGCGGCAGATGCGCAGGGATCCGGCCCAGCCGTTGGATCGTGATACGGCCAAGGAGGTCGCCATCAGGGATGGCGCGCGAGCGGTGGTCATGCCAGGTGTGCTGGAGCTGCACGGAAAGCTGCGCATCATCATGGAAGTATTGGATCCAGCATCTGGCAGGGTTGTGTACTCCGCATATGCGGACGGTGATGGGCTGGATTCGGCCTTGAGTTCATTGGACAAAGTTGCCGCCGCCATTCGTCTGAAACTTGGTGAGGCTACCGATGATCTGGGACGAACATCCCTGCCCCTGCCGCGGGTCGCCACCAGCAACCTGGATGCCCTGCACGCCTATGCGATGGGTGTGGATGCCTATGCGGAAAAGAGGCGTGAGGATGCAGAGGCCTACCTGGAACAGGCTGAGCACCTGGATCCAGCTTTTGCAGCCGCATATATGGCGCAGATGCGGATCGCATACTCGCGCGGGGACACAATTCTTGCGCGGGAGTTGCTGGAAAAAGCGGTTGCATACCGTGACGATTTGACGCCGCGCGAAGGTTTGTACCTGGATGCATGGGGGGCGGAGATCAATGGTGCCGGTGCGGCAGAGAGCGCCTACAAGTGGAAGCTGCTCGGCGATCTGTATCCTGACTATCACGCCGCGTACGCCAATCGTTCCAATGCATTGTTCACCCTTGGCCAGTACCAGGAAGCCGAGCGCTCGGCGCGGGGAGCTGTGGTCCCGCAGAATTCGCTACGTCTGCTCGCGCAACGCCAGCTCGCACGTACGCAGCTGGCGCAGAACAGGCTTGATGAGGCCAAGCGGAACTTCCAGGAGATAAGGGCGTCTGACGAGCGCTATATCGACAGTGAGCTCGCGGCGGCCTTGGCAGCGCAGGATGACTTTGTAGGAGCTCGCGCGGTTCTAGATGCGCTGCCGAAAGAAGACATGTCCGGGTGGCTGCAACGCATAGCAATCGCTGTAGATGCAGGGAAGCCGGAGGAGGCGCTCGCACAGGCGCGAGCGGGCGCAGATCAGTGCAAAGTCCAGGGTTATGTCTGCAGTGTTTTCAGATTGCAGGAGCTCACGGTGCTTCCAGAGACGGGACACCCTGTGGCTGCTGCAACATTTGAAAGAGAGCTTCAGTGGGTACAGCAACAAGCGCTGCAGGCCGTTGGTGCCGATACCGTCGAATGGGTATTCATAGCAGCGTCGGCCCTCTATCTGGCGCAGCGTGCTGGCCATCAGGAATTGGTGGCTTCGTGGTTGCCGCGCTTGGATGGTTTGGTCAAACGGGCAAATGACCCTAGAAGTCGTCAGCT
Source organism: Stenotrophomonas sp. STEN083 (assembly GCF_056759195.1). Classification (NCBI taxonomy): domain Bacteria; kingdom Pseudomonadati; phylum Pseudomonadota; class Gammaproteobacteria; order Lysobacterales; family Lysobacteraceae; genus Stenotrophomonas; species Stenotrophomonas sp. STEN083. The sequence continues at coordinate 72,036 of NZ_JBRRCU010000004.1, forward strand.
TCTGCAGTTGCTATACGCAGGTCAGGAGGTTGATAGGCGGCGGATTGAAGACGCAGTAGCCCGGCTGCAGAAGCAGGTGGACGGCACAGAGCTGCTACAGCTTCACGTGGTTCTCGCCGGTCTGTACATCAAGCTCGGTAGGCCGGAACTGGCCGAGAGTCAGCGTCAGTGGCTGGCGCAGCAGCGCGGGTTGGCCTATGCGGAGAACGCTGGCACGTACGCGCTCAAGGCGCGCAACGTGGCAGACGTGCGGCAGGTACGTCGATGAGGTGGGGGGCTTAAGTCTGCGGCTTGCGCTGCAGCGAGCTATCGACCTGGCCCGAGACAAAGCAATGGGGAATGTAGAAGGCAGCGTTTGCAGCCAGATGGCCCAAAAGGGCGTCCCGCGAACGCAGGAACTCTTCCTTGCCAGCGAGCGGCCCGGTGGTTTCGCATGCGCTGCTTGATGCGGCAGCGGCAGCGCTGATCTGCAGCAGCGCCTGGGACGGGCTCTTTGCGAACAGGTCGCGGAATGTATCGTCGGTGCTGAGCAGGTCCAGAAGCTTTACCGCGTCTTCTTGTGAGAGAGGACTTTTTTCGTTACTCATGGCATTCGATCCAGAAGGTTGTTTTGGTAATCAGCCATGGATAGTGGCTGAAGATGCTCCGTCAACATAGCGGTACAAGGCACGATAACTTTAGCGACATTTGCAAGAACGGGTTGCCTCCACATTGTTTCGCGTCCGCTAGAATTTCCCTCTTTCGCAAGAAGCACCGCATGTCCTCCACCGTGGCTTTGATCCGTCGCTGCAAGCACCTTTTCATCGAACCAAGGCGGATGGATCGTTTCAGCTTGGATGATGTTCTGGCCGGTCGCACTGGCATGGTGTCACGCAGTTGCTGGATGGCCTTGGCCCCGCATCTGTCCGAGGGTGTTGAAGTGTCCGTGGAGGCGCTGCAGGTCCTGGGTGAATTTGATGCGGATGCTTGGGTCGAAGTTGCATTGCCTTTGAGCTCAGCGCAGCTTGAGCTGCTTGAGAAGGGATTGCTGTTCAGCGACTGCGACAAAGGCAGCCTTGCTCGCTCGGACGAGCGGATCAGGGAGCTTGGTTGGTGGGGGCCGGCAGCGATGACGCATTGGCAGGCGAGGTGGGAAGGGCGGGATAGCGTCGCTGCCATTGATTCGGTTGGCATCCAGACAGCGGCTGGATTGCGCCAGCGCTTTGGCGCGCCGCCGTCGCCAACAGTGGCGCCGGGAGGAACTTTGATCGTGCTGCCACGTGAGCCCGCGGACGAGGTTGATAGGCGTCTGCAGATGCGTTGCACCTGCCGAAACTTCGACATTTCAAAGCCGCTGCCAATGGCGGTCTTCTCGCGGTTGATGGGGCGTTGCTTCGCTGCAACTGGCCACTATCGCTTGGACGAAGAAAGCGTCTTCCTGAAACGAAACGCACCTTCAGCGGGCGGGCTTCACCCCACCGAAAGCTACCTCGTTGTGCAGAACGTTGAAGGGATACAAGCCGGCTTGTATCACTATCATCCGACGCAGCACGCACTCACGTTGATGTCTAGAATATCGCAGCTTCCGGCGGATATCACCGCGCAGTTCGTGGCAGGCCAGCACTGGTTCGCCAATGCACACGTGATGATCGTGCTTGCCCCGCGCTTTGATCGCCTGCACTGGAAATACAGGGGACATGCGAAGGCGTACCGCGCGGCGACGCTGGATGTTGGCCACCTCTCGCAACTGTTGCTGAGCTGTGCGACCGAGATCGGGCTCGGTGCCTATGTGACCGCGGCGATCAATGAAAAGGAGATCGAGCAGACCCTGGGATTCGATCCGATGGCGCAGAGCCCCTTGGCAATCTGCGGGTTCGGATGGCGTGGGGAGGTGATGGAAACCACCGAGTTCGACCCTGCACAGGCGGTCTGGGAGTCAGTTGGCTGAGACGCGGCGGGTACTCAGCCCGCCTCGAAATCCACCAGCACCGCGCCATCGGCGACCTGGTCACCGGCCTTGGCGCGGAAGCCGTGCACGGTGCCGTCGGCGGGTGCCTGCAGGGTGTGCTCCATCTTCATTGCTTCCATCACCAGTAGCGGCGTACCGCGGCTGACGGTGGCGCCAGGTTGCACAAGCAGGGTAACGACGCGGCCGGGCATCGGTGCCAGCAGGCTGCCGCCGTGGTCGTTGCTGTTGTCGGCCTCGGCGACCGGATCGTGGATGTTGAAGCGTTGCTGTTGCTCGTTGCCGAAGACGTACAGCGTATTGCCTTCACGGATTGCGTTGCCTCGCTGCAGGCGTTCGCCAAGTTGCAGGGCATAGCCAGCGCTGCTGATCTTTCCAGTCACAGCGATCGATGCGTCGCCGATCTGGACCTGCCAGCCGTTGGTGCTGTCGCACACCTGCAGCTGCTTGCGATGGTCCAGGTGTTCCAGCGTCACCAAGCGTGCCGCGGGGCCGGTGAGGCGCCAGCTGTCGGCGATGGCCCACGGTGATGCGTCGTTGTCGTGCGTAGCCTCATTGCTCATTGCCAGCACGGCGGCAAGCGCCCACTCGTTGTCGCTGGCAGCAACGTGGTGAATGTCCAGCGCTTCGCGCTCGCGTTCGATCAGCGCGGTATCGAGATTGGCGGTGCGGAACGAGTCGGTCAGTACCAGTCGACGCAGGAAGGCGGCATTGGTGGTGACGCCAACAACCTGGCACTGCGCCAAGGCCTGCTGCATGCGCTGCAACGCGCTGGCACGGTCTACGTCCCAGACGATCAGCTTGGCGATCATCGGGTCGTAGTACGGGGTGATTGCATCGCCTTGCTCGACGCCTGCGTCCACGCGCACATTGGCACTGGGCTGTGGCAGGCGCAGATGGCGCAGTGTGCCGGTCGAAGGCAGGAAGCCGCGGTCGGCGTCCTCGGCGTATAGTCGCGCCTCGATGGCGTGGCCGTGGATCTGCAACTGCTCCTGCGTCTTCGGCATCGGCTGGCCAGCGGCCACGCGCAGCTGCCATTCGACCAGATCTGTGCCGGTGATCAGCTCGGTGACCGGGTGCTCGACCTGCAGGCGGGTGTTCATTTCCATGAAATAGAAATCGCCATCAGGCCCGGCTATGAACTCGACCGTGCCTGCGCCGACGTAACCAACCGCGCGCGCGGCGTCGGTAGCCGCCTTGCCCATGGCGGCGCGACGTTCGGCAGTCATGCCAGGCGCAGGTGCTTCTTCCAACACCTTCTGGTGGCGGCGCTGTACCGAGCAGTCGCGCTCGAACAGATAGACCACGTTGCCGTGACGGTCGCCGAACACCTGGATCTCGATATGACGCGGACGCTCGACGTACTTCTCCACCAGCACATGTGCATTGCCGAACGAAGCCTGCGCCTCGCGCTGGCAGCTGGCCAGCGCAGCCACGAAGTCGGCACTGGCCTCGACCTTGCGCATGCCCTTGCCACCACCGCCGGCGCTGGCCTTGATCAGCACCGGATAGCCAATCGCATCGGCCTGCGCGCGCAGGAACTCCGGCTCCTGCCGCTCACCGTGATAACCCGGCGTCAATGGCACATTGGCAGTCTGCATCAGCGCCTTGGCTGAACTTTTGTCACCCATCGCATCGATGGCGCTGGCCGGCGGCCCGATGAAGACGATACCCGCAGCCTCACAGGCACGCGCGAAGCCCGCATTCTCGGAAAGAAAGCCATAGCCCGGATGAATCGCCTGCGCACCGCTGCGCCGCGCTGCTTCGAGAATGACCTCGGCGCGCAGGTAGCTCTCGGCAGCCGGCGCGGCACCGATATGGATGGCCTCATCGGCCAGGCGCACATGTCGCGCATTGCGATCGGCATCCGAATACACGGCCACGGTAGCGATGCCAAGGCGACGGCAGGTAGCAATAACCCGGCAGGCGATTTCACCACGATTGGCGATCAGGATCTTGTTGAACATTGTCTTATCCACGATGTGCCGCGCGGGCAGGGGAGGAGCCGAGTGCTTTCGCCGTTGCTGTTGCACTTGCGTTTGATTTTCGGACCCCTTCCGCAGCGACGGAGCCGGTGGGAAATACCCGAAGGGCGACGTGCAAGGATGCACGTCGTTTTTCGTCACGACAGGGATGTCGTGTCGAAAAATCCCACCGGTGGAGTGGACCCGGCACGCGCAGCGTGCCGGGCGCAGAGGCAGGGTGTGCTTGACCAGCCATTCGGCTGTTGAAAGAGCGCTTCTTTTGGTTACTTCTTCTTTGCACAAGCAAAGAAAAGTGACTCGCTCCCCGTAGGGGAGTGAAAGCCCTTGCTCCTGACGTTGTCTTGAGAAGGCGCTGCATGCGCATCACATCCGGAACACGCCAAACCGCGTGTCCTGCACCGGCGCATTGAGACTGGCCGCCAAGGCCAGCCCAAGCACCCGCCGCGTATCGGCTGGATCAATCACCCCGTCATCCCACAAACGCGCACTCGCGTAATACGGATGGCCCTGCAACTCGAACTGATCACGGATCGGCCGCTTGAACGCATCTTCTTCTTCGGCCGACCACGCACCACCCTTGGCCTCGATACCATCACGCTTGACCGTGGCCAACACACTGGCCGCCTGCTCACCGCCCATTACCCCGATGCGCGCATTCGGCCACATCCACAGGAAGTGCGGCGAATACGCCCGCCCGCACATGCCGTAATTGCCGGCACCGAAGGAACCGCCGATCACCACCGTGTATTTCGGAACACGTGCATTGGCCACCGCCATGACCAGCTTCGCACCGTCCTTGGCGATACCGCCGTGCTCGTACTTGCGGCCGACCATGAAGCCGGTGATATTTTGCAGGAACAGCAAGGGGATATTGCGCTGGCAGCACAGCTCGATGAAATGCGCGCCCTTCAGCGCGGACTCCGAGAACAGGATGCCGTTGTTGGCGATGATGCCGACCGGATGGCCATACACATGCGCGAAACCGGTGACCAGCGTGTTGCCGTAGCGCGGCTTGAACTCATCAAAGCGCGAACCGTCGACAATGCGCGCGATCACTTCGCGCACATCGTAGGGCTTGCGTGTATCGGCGGGAATCACCCCGTAAAGCTCATGCGCATCAAGTAGCGGCGCCTCGCTGGCCTGCAGGACAACGCCCGCATCGGGCTTGCGCCAGTTCAAGTTGGCGATGATGGAACGCACCCGTGCCAGCGCCTGCAGGTCGTTGTCGGCCATGTGGTCGGCAACACCGGAGATGCGCGTATGCACGTCGGCACCGCCCAGTTCTTCGGCGCTGACCACTTCACCGGTAGCGGCCTTCACCAGCGGCGGACCGCCGAGGAAGATGGTGCCTTGTTCCTTGACGATGACGGTTTCATCGCTCATCGCCGGCACATAGGCGCCGCCGGCCGTGCAGCTGCCCATCACGCAGGCGATCTGCGGGATGCCCTGTGCCGACAGGTTGGCCTGGTTGTAGAAGATGCGGCCGAAATGGTCACGGTCGGGGAAGACCTCATCCTGCAGCGGCAGGAAGGCACCGCCGGAGTCGACCAGGTAGATGCAGGGCAGGCGGTTCTGCTGGGCGATTTCCTGTGCGCGCAGATGCTTCTTCACCGTCACCGGGTAATAGGTGCCGCCCTTGACCGTGGCATCGTTGGCGACGATCAGGCATTCCACCCCGGAGACGCGGCCGATGCCGGCGACCATGCCAGCGCCGGGCACCGGATCGGCATACATGCCGTGCGCGGCCAGCGGCGCGACCTCCAGGAACGGGCTGCCGGGATCGAGCAGGGCATCGATGCGTTCACGCACCAGCAGCTTGCCGCGCGCACTGTGCTTGGCCCGGGCCGCGTCGCTGCCGCCGCGCGCGGTGGCTTCAAGTGTGGCGCGCAGATCATCGACCTGGGCCTGCATCGCGGCGCGGTTGGCTTCGAAGCTGTCACTGCCGGGTTGCAGCTGGGAGGTGAGTACGGTCATGGCCGAAGTCCTGGATTCTGGAGCGTGTCTGCGCGTGGAAACATGGCAGCAGGGTTTTTGCTTATGTTCTTGCTTTGCTCTTGCTTTGCTCTTGCTTTGCTTTTGCGTTGCTTTTGCGTTGCTCTTGCTTGGCCTTTGCTTGGCTTTTGCTTGGCTTTTGCTTTTGCCGTTGCCGTTGCCGTTGCGTCCCTTCTCCCGCCTGCGGGAGAAGGTGCCCCGCAGGGGCGGATGAGGGGAGCTTTTAAAAGCATTGGGTCTGCTTGCTAGAAGCTTCCCCTCACCCCAACCCCCGCTCCGCGCCCCGGCCCTTGCGCTGACGCAAGGGCGTTCGATGGGCAGCGAACCGTTGGTTCGCAAGCTGCCCCTCTCACCCCGCAAGCGGGAGAGGGGCTTCTATTTCGTCATGATTCTGGGTTGCGTCACTTATGCGGTCTTCTGAAACAACTCCCGCCCAATCAACATGCGGCGGATCTCGGAAGTGCCCGCACCAATCTCATACAACTTGGCATCGCGCCACAAGCGCCCGGCCGGGTACTCGTTGATATAGCCGTTGCCGCCGAGGATCTGGATCGCTTCACCCGCTGCCCAGGTCGCCTTCTCGGCAGAGTAAAGAATCGCGCCGGCCGCATCCTGGCGGGTGGTGCGGCCTTGGTCGCAGGCCTTGGCTACTGCATACACATAGGCGCGGCAGGCATTGAGGCCGACATACATGTCGGCCAGCTTGGCCTGGATCAGCTGGAAGGTGCCGATCGCTTCGCCGAACTGCTTGCGCTCATGGACGTAGGGCAACACCACATCCAGCGCCGCCGACATCAGCCCAAGCGGGCCACCGGACAACACCACGCGCTCGTAATCCAGGCCGGACATCAGCACCTTGACGCCGCCACCGACTGAGCCCAGCACGTTCTCGACCGGCACTTCGCAGTCCTGGAACACCAGCTCGCAGGTGTTGGATGAGCGCATGCCGAGCTTGTCCAGCTTCTGCGCGGTAGAGAAGCCCTTCATGCCCTTCTCGATGATGAAGGCGGTGATGCCGCGCGAGCCGGCGTTCGCGTCGGTCTTGGCATAGACGATCAGCACGTCGGCATCGGGACCATTGGTGATCCACATCTTGTTGCCGTTGAGCACGTAGTGGTCACCGCGCAGGTCGGCGCGCAGCTTCATCGACACCACGTCAGAACCCGCACCCGGCTCGCTCATCGCCAAGGCGCCGACGTGTTCGCCGCTGCACAGCTTGGGCAGGTATTTGTGCTTCTGCGCTTCGCTGGCGTTCTTGCGCAGCTGGTTGAGGCACAGGTTGGAATGCGCGCCGTAGGACAGGCCGATGCCGCCGGAGGCGCGCGAGATTTCTTCCATCGCCACCACATGCGCCAGGTAGCCCATGCCGCTGCCGCCGTATTCTTCTTCCACGGTCATGCCCAGCAGGCCCTGTTCGCCAAGCTGGCGCCAGAGCTGGTTGGGGAAGTGGTTCCTGGCGTCGGCTTCGGCTGCCAGCGGCGCGATGTTGGCGGCGGCAAACTGCGCCACGCTTTCGCGCAACATGTCGATTTCTTCGCCCAGATCAAAATTCAGGGTGGGGACGTGCATGGCTGGCTCCGGTACTGCTTGGCGATAAGGGGCGCACCGGGTTGGGAGGACGGGCAGGCCGTCGGGCACGGGCGTTTGCGCGCAGCCTAGCGGCTCCCGGCTAAAAAGTGAATACAAATTCAAAAATTGAACATAGAATCAACAAATGGCTTACAAGCGCTCGGAATTGATGGAAAAACGGCTGGCGGGCAACCGCGAGCGGATCCTGGTCGCCGCCCGCCGGCTGGTCGCCGCAGGCGGTTACCGCAATGCCCCGATCACCGCCGTGGCGGCCGAGGCGGGGGTATCGACCGGGCTGATCTACCGGCATTTCCCGTCCAAGGCCGAGCTGTTCGTGGAGGTGCTGACCTTCGCCGTTGAGCACGAGCTGGAGATCCTCGCCGCTATCGCCGATCAGCCCTTGCCGGCGCCGCAGCGGCTGCAGCTGGCGGTGGCCTCGTTCGTGCGCCGCGCCATGGCCGGTCCCGGCCTGGCCTATGCCTTCATTGCCGAACCGGTGGACCCGGAAGTGGAGGCCGAGCGCATCCGCTGCCGGCGCCTGTTCGGTGATGTGTTCAAGCGCATTCTTGAAGACGGCGTGCGCGCTGGCGAACTGCCAGCGCAGGATCTGGAGATCAGCGCAGCCTGTATCGTTGGTGCCTTCACCGAAGCCCTGGTCGGGCCGACCGCGCCCAGCCGCGATGGCCTGCGCGATGGCGAACATCTGGTTACCGCGATCAGTGCGCTGTGCCTGCGCGCAGCCGGTGCGCCGCTGCCGCACTGAGTGCTGTAACCAGCTTGGGATGCTGCAATGCCGCACTTGTGCGTGTGTTCATGGGCATTGCGGGAGCGGGCGGACGCTGGTCTATACTCGCCCAGCAGCTGCTGGTCCACCGACAACTCGCCCGGGGTGATGAGACGTGCGGAATTACGACCTTGAGTTCCTGAAACGCTTTTCCATCGTGATCGCCATCCTGGCCGTCATCACGATTGGCTTGATCATCTTCGCGTCCTACCTGCAGCACGTCATTCCCAAGGAAGTGTCGCCGACTGCGACCAAGCGGATCGAGGAACGCATTGCGCCCATCGGCGCGGTGTATGCCGGCGCCACCGGTGCGTCGGCGCAGGCCGCCGCCTCTGCTGCGGCCGCCGCGGCTGCAGCCGCCAGCGGTGCCTACGGTGGCACCCTGGACGGCAAGACCATCTTCGACAGCCTGTGCACTGCCTGCCACACCACCGGCGTGGGCAACGCGCCGACCCTGGACCACAGCCACTGGGACAAGCGCCTGGCGCAGGGCAAGGACACCCTCTACAAGCACGCCATCGAGGGCTATACCGGCCCGGACGGCGGCATCATGCCGCCCAAGGGCGGCAATGCCGGGCTCAGCGAAGAGCAGATCCACGCCACCGTGGACTGGATGCTGGCCAATCTGAAATAGAAAGCCGCCAGACTCACGCAGCTGGCAATAGACCCGATTGCTGCAGAATAGCCGGCGCTGCCCCACCAGGGCGGCGCTTTGTGTTTCCGTCTTCCCCGGAGTGCGTCCATGCGTTGTACCCCTAGCTTGCTTGCCCTGGCCTTGGCTGCCGCCTGTTCCGGCGCGGCGCTGGCTGCCCCCTCCAAGCCGGTCGTAATGCCGATCGGCAGCGTGCAGGGCACGACCGACCACAGCCCTTATGCGGGCAAGACCGTCACCATCGAGGGCGCGGTGACCGCAGATATGCGTGATGGCCTGGGCGGCATCTTCGTGCAGGACGCTGGTGACGGCGATGCCAATACGTCAGATGCCTTGTTCGTGGTTGTGCCCAAGGAGCAGGCCGTGCAGGTCGGCCAGTGGCTGCGCATTACCGGCACCGTCGAAGAGCAGGCCGCCGGCAAGAGCGGGCAGGGTCTGACCACGTTGCAGGCGCAGACCGTCATCCCAGTCGCCGCGCGCCCACTGCCGGCAGCGCTGGTGTTGACCGATGTGCCGGCCAACTGGGAAGCATTGGAAGGCATGCAGGTGCGCATTCCGAGCGGCCTGACCGTGGCCGGGCAGGATCAACTGTCGCGCTATGGCGAACTGACCGCTGCCTTCGGTGGCCGCCTGTGGCAACCCAGCGAAGTGGCCGCCGCCGGCAGCCCCGAACAAGCTGCGGTGATCGCCGACAACAATCGCCGTCGCCTGCGCCTGGACGATGCCAGCGGCAAGCGGGAGCCGGCTGCGGTTCCGTATCTGGCAGCGGACCAGCTGCTGCGCAGCGGCGCGCAGCTGCGCGAGGTGCAGGGCATCGTCGACCAGCGCTTTGATGGCGGCTATCGGCTGCAGCTGACCGCGCCGGTAGTCGTGGATGCCGAGCGTCCGCAGCAGGCGCCGACCGTGGCCGGCGGGCTGCGCATCGCAGCGTTCAATCTGGAGAATTACTTCAATGGCGACGGCAAGGGCGGTGGCTATCCGACCCTGCGTGGTGCCAAGACTGCCGAACAGCAGGCGGCGCAGCAGGCCAAGCTGATCACCACCATCGGCAGCCTCAATGCCGACGTTGCCGCGCTGATGGAACTGGAGAACGACGGCTATGGCCCGGGCTCGGCGATTGATCAGCTGGTGCGCGCGCTCAATGCGGCGCAGGGCAAGGATGGCGACTGGCGCTTCGTCGATGCCGGCAAGGGCCCGGGCGACAATCCGATCCGCGTCGGCATCATCTACCGCGCGTCAAAGGTAAGCCCGATGGGCAAACCGGCGGTGCTGGAGCGCGAGCCGTTTGGCGAACGCAGCCGCGTGCCGCTGGCGCAGGCCTTCCGCATGGGCCGCAAGGGCACGCCGTTCGTGGTGGTAGCCAACCATTTCAAGTCCAAGGGTTGCTCGGAAGCGAGCGGTGACAATGCCGATCGCAATGACGGGCAGGGCTGCTGGAACGCCACCCGCGTGGAATCGGCCAAGCTGCTGCACAGCTGGTTGCAGGAAGACCCGACCGGTACCGGCAGCCGTGATGCGGTGCTGCTTGGCGACTTCAACGCCTATGCGATGGAAGAGCCCATCCGCACCTTGAATGCCGATGGCTGGCAGGACGCGTTCAAGGTTGCTGGCGTGCAGCAGCCTTATAGCTACGTCTACAACGGTTTGACCGGTCGTCTGGATCACGCGCTGCTGAGCCCGGGCATGGCTGCGCGGCTGAAGGGCGCGGCCGAGTGGCATATCAATGCCGATGAGGCAGACGAGGTGGGTTACCAGGGCCGCAACGTGCCGGGGCCGTGGCGCAGCTCGGATCATGATCCGTTGTTGTTGGGGTTTGAGCCGTAAGCTTTTAAAGCACCCCTCCCCAACCCTCCCCTTGCCTACGGCAAAGTGAGGGGGCAGCTTTTCTCCCTCCCTTTCGCGCAGCGAAGGGGAGGGCCGGGGAGGGGTGCCTTTGCTGTTGCTCCAAACCAGCAAAACCCTCAAAACGTCCCGCGCGCAATCAAGCCAATCGCCAGCACTGCCAGCGCCAGACCAACGCGATTCCACACGCTGGTCTTCTCGCCGAACGCCAGCACGCCAACCAACGCGCCCAGACACACCACGCCAATATTCATGCCCGCAAAAATCGTCGCCGGGCTGTGCGGCAGCGCTTGGTGCGCACGCACGTAAAACAGAATGTTGCCGAAGTTGAGCAGCCCAAGCAGCAGGCCAAAGCCAAGATTTCCCAGCGTCAGCCGGCTGTTGCCACCGAAATGCCGCTGCAGTTGCCACACCAGCATCAGCACGAAGGCGATGCCGAAGCTCACCAGCAAGGCGGCGGTGGAGGGCGTCCCGGCCGCAGCCACCTGCTTGAGCAGGATGTCGATCAAGGCAAAACCGGCCCATACGCCCAGCAACCAACCCCAGCTGGAGCCCGAACGTTCTGCCTTGCCGCCATCACGCGCGGTCACGCCGACAATCGCCAGCAGGCCCAATCCCAGCCCCGCCAGCTTCCAGCCATTGGCCTGTTCGCCGAACAGCAGGAAGGCGGCCGCCAGCGAAAGCAGCAAGGACAGCCGCTGGGCCACGTCGCTGCGCACGATGCCGGCTTCGCGCACCGCGCGGGCCAGCACCAGGAAGATGCCGGGCAGGGCCACCGCAAGCCCAAGCAGGGCCAGCCAAGGCGTATGCCCGCTCTGCAGCGACTGCAAGGAAGGTTTGAGCAACAGCAGCGACAGCACGCTGGCGGCGAGGTAGTTCCAGGTCACCGCTTGGGCGATATCGACGCCGCGGCGTGGCGCCAGTTTCAGCAGCACCGATACCAGGACACTGCAGATCACACTCAGGACAAGGAAATGCATGGATTTGGGCAGTTGTGAAGGGCAAGCGTGAAGCCGCCGGACGGGGCCGCTATTATGGCTGCATGCAAACTCTCCCATTCCCCCACGAATCGGCGACGCTGATGCTGGACGGCCCGGCCGGTCCGCTGGAAGTCGGCGTCGACCTGCCCGATGGCGAGACCGCCGCGCGTCCGATCATCGCCGTCATCTGCCACCCGCTGTCCATCGAGGGCGGCAGCATGCACAACAAGGTGGTGACCATGGTCTCGCGCGCGCTGCGCGACCTGGGCATCACCACCGTGCGTTTCAACTTCCGCAGCGTCGGTGCCTCGGTTGGCACCTACGACAATGGTGAAGGCGAAGCCGACGACCTGCGCGCGGTGGTCAACTGGGTGCGCAGCGAGCGTCCGGATGCCGCGTTGTGGCTGGCCGGTTTCAGCTTCGGCGCCTATGTATCGCTGCGCGCTGCCGCCCAGCTGCAGCCGCAGGCCCTGATCTCGATCGCACCGCCGGTTGGCCGCCGCACCTGGGATTTCTCCGAAGTGCAGCCGCCGGCCAACTGGCTGGTAGTGCAGGGCGATGCCGACGAAGTGGTCGACGCACACGGCGTGTACCAGTGGCTGGAATCGCTGCCGAATCCGCCGCAGTTGGTGCGCATGCCGGACACCTCGCATTTCTTCCATCGCAAGCTGATCGATCTGCGCGGCGCCATCCAGCATGAAGTGCGGCGCTGGCTGCCCGACGGCAGCAACTGAGCATGGATGCAATGACCCCCTCACAACGCTACGCCGCTGGCGTGGCACGCGGCGACTGGCGCGATGATGTTGCCCAGCACGCCGCGCTGGCCGAGCTGGATCGCATCCACCTGGCCATTGTCGACAGTGCGCAGGACGGTTGGCTGGACCGGCTGTCGGCGTTCTGGAAGAAGCCCGAGCCGGTAAAGGGCCTGTACTTCTGGGGCGGCGTTGGCCGCGGCAAGACCTTCCTGGTCGATCTGTTCTATGACGGCCTGCCGATCGAACAGAAGTACCGCACCCACTTCCACCGCTTCATGCGCGGCATCCACGAACAGCTGCACCTGCATCAGGGGCAGAGCGATCCGCTGGCCAAGATCGCCCAACAGTGGCGCGACAAGCTGCGCGTGCTGGTGCTGGATGAATTTTTCGTCACCGACATCGGCGATGCGATGTTGCTTGGACGCTTGCTGGAGCGGCTGTTCGCCGAGGGTGTGACTCTGGTGACCACCTCCAATACGGCGGTGGAGAACCTCTATCTCAATGGCCTGCAGCGTGACAGCTTCCTGCCGGCGATTGCCTTGCTGGAGAAGTATTGCGTCGAGCTGTACGCCGAAGGCACCGAGGACTACCGCATGCGCGCGCTGACCCGCTCGCCGGTATACCGCGCGCCGCTCGATGCTGAGAGTGATACGTGGCTGGCCGGACGCTGGAAGGAGCTGAGCGGCGCCGAAGAGGCACGCGGCGGCAACATCCAGATCGAGGGTCGCAAGATCCCGGTGCGTGGCCGTGGCAAGAGTATTGCGTGGTTTGATTTCGCTGCATTGTGCGAAGGCCCGCGTGGGCCGTCGGACTACATCGAGATCGCCCGCGAGTTCACCACCGTGCTGCTGGGTGGCATTCCGCATTTCGATCGCATGAACGAAGATGCCGCGCGCCGCTTCGTCAATCTGATCGATGAGCTGTACGACCGTCAGGTCAACCTGGTCTGCACCGCCCAGGACGCGCCGCCTCTGCTGTACAGCGGCACCCGCCTGGCCGGCGCCTTCGAGCGCACCGCCAGCCGCCTGATCGAGATGCAGAGCGCCGAGTACCTGGGTACCGCGCACCGCAACTGATCCGGTAGTGCTGAGCCATGCTCGGCACTACGCCTTGAGCCCCTCTCCCGCTTGCGGGGTGAGAGGGGCAGCTTGCGAACCAACGGTTCGCTGCCCATCGAACGCCCTTGCGTCAGCGCAAGGGCCGGGGCGCGGAGCGGGGGTTGGGGTGAGGGCAGCTTTCCGCTGGTAAAGCCCCTGCCGAGCATGGCTCGGCACTACAGAGCAGCCTCGCCGACAGCGCCAGAAAATCAAAATCCACCCGCTCCCCAGCGCGTTGCGCAAGCGAGGGGGCAGATTTAACCCCACTCCCCACCCCCATCCGTTCCTATCCCCGTACGCCGCATCACGCGGCCTGGATGGGAGCAGGAATCATGGCTAGCGCAAAGGGTTCAAACCGGCCGGCGGTTCGCAATATGGCGCTGGCCGCCGCAGTGACGCTGTTGGTCGGCCTGCCGGTGGCGGCAGCGGTCCGCCATACCCCGTTCCCGGTGACCGACAAGACCGGCGATCTCAAGGCGCCAACCACGCAACGCACGCGCCAGACCCAGCCCAACTTCCGTGCGCCCAGCGCCAGCGTCTGCAGCGACACGCCGGTGCTGCGCGAGGTTGCCGATCCCAGCCCCAAGCCGCAGCAGCACAATATCGCTGCGGGCGAGGTGCGTATGCGCACGGGGGACAGCTACAGGGCGGACACGAAGATGATGGCTCCCATGCCAGCGCCTGCTGCGCCGCCACCTCCACCGTCGCTGGCAGCCCGTGCCGAGGCCGCTGCCGATGCCAGTTATGCGGCAGCGGAAATGCCGATGGCTTCGATCACCACCACTGGCAACGTGCGGCAGCAGCAGGCGCCAGTCACTGCCGGTGTCGTCGATGACAACGCTGACTTCACCGCATTCCAGCAGTTCCTGCAGGGCCATGAAGAAGCCAATGATCTTGGTCGCGATATCAGCGTGCGCCAGCGCCTGCAGGTGGTCGATGCGCAGGGTCGGCCGGTGCCGGACGCGGAAGTGGCGGTCACGGCCCGTAATGGTGCGCGCATGTGGGCGCGTACCGATGCCGGTGGCCAGGTCTGGGTTCACCCGAATGCCTTCGATGATCGCGATTCGGCCAGCTACCAGATACAGGTGCGGCGCGCCGGCAAGACGGTGACCTCGGTCCTGCAGCGCGGGCAGAAGAATGCCGTGCAGGTAGTGGTGGCCGATGCACCGCTGCCGGCGCGGGCCAAGCTCGACCTGGTGTTCATGGTCGACGCCACCGGCTCGATGGCCGATGAAATAGACAAGCTGCGCGATACGCTACAGGGCATCGTCCGCGATATCGCCCAGCTGCCGTCCAACCCGGACATCTGCCTGGGGCTGGTGACCTACCGTGATCGCGGCGACGAGTACTTCGTGCGTGGCTGGGACCTGAGCAACAACGTTGCTGGCTTTCAGAAAGTGCTGAATGGCGTGCAGGCCAATGGCGGCGGTGATTACCCGGAAGCAATGAACGAGGCCTTCGACCATGCCGTGCAGGCGATGAACTGGCGCGGTGCCTCGACTACGCGCCTACTGGTGTCGCTGGCCGATGCGCCGCCGCACATGGATTACCCGCAGCCGCACTACGAACAGACCATGCTGGCCGCGCTGGGCAAGGGCATCAAGGTGTTGAGCGTTGCCGCATCCGGCCAGGACACCACCGGTGAGATCGCGCAGCGGCAGATCGCGCAGTACACCGGCGGGCGTTTCATCTTCCTGACCTACAAGGATGCCAGCAATCCCTCCAGCGGACCGGGCAGCGAGACCGTGCATGAGGTGGAGAACTATTCGGTCGACACCCTGGACAAGCTGGTGGTGAAGCTGGTGCGCGAGGAGTTGGCGCAGTTGCCGAAGGGCTGAGCTTCTGCCCCCTCCCTTTGCCGTAGGCAAGGGGAGGGTTGGGGAGGGGTAAGCTTTTGATCTTCAGGCTTTGCCAGCTTCGCGGCTTACGCCGCTCCTACAAAGCCAAGCCCTGCAGTGCCGAGCCATGCTCGGCATGGGCTTTACCGGTGATGCCCCTGCCGAGCAAGGCTCGGCACTACCAAAAGCGGGCTTTACCGCGCTGGCAACGGAATGCTGTCGCCCTGACGGTCATCGCTTGCTGCCATCGTCGCGGTATCACCACTCACGCGCATCATCTGCAGCGGCTGGCCATCAAAACGGAACTCCAGTGCCGACTGCAGCCTATCCAGCGCCTGTACCTGCGTGCACAACGAGCGCGCGTGCTGCTCCAAGGCGGCAGCGCGTCCTTCCAGGCGTTGCTCCAGTTCGGCGTCGAGTTTGTCCGCGCGCGCATCCAGCTTGTCCTCACCACCGGTGAATACCGCCCACAGCATGCTGCGGGCGATGGAGCCGCTCAGGCTCTCGGCGGCATCCTGCACCCGTGCTTCGAAACCTTCATGGAACAGGTCCTGGTCCCAGCGGCCGCGGCCGATGGTCTGTTCGACAAAACGTTCGGCCTCCTTGCGCAACTTGCGCACTTTGCGGGAGTTGGCGTTGCCGGTGAGGCCTTCGTAAACCGAGTCCAACGTATCGAAGCTGATGCCAACCGACTCGTTGGCAATGCCGGTGACCGCCGGCATCAGCTGGCGCACGCCGTTCTCCAGTGCGCGCAGGCGTTGTGCATCCGCGGCCGATACCGTCTGCATGCGGTTGTCGATGCTCAGCTGGCCGTCGTGGAACACGATCTCGCGCATCGGCAGGGTATCGCGGCGCAGCCAGATGCCGCCGCCATCCACCAGGACGTTGTAGTCGGTGGACACGCCACATTGATCGGCGGACAGCTCCGGTGCCTTGACCGTAGCGGCCTGAGCCATCAGCGGCAGCAGCAGGGCCAGCGAGGTGGCGATGGGCGGCAGGCGCATGGCGGCGAGCTCGTGGCGGAAGGGTGCCGCCAGCTTGGCCGCTTGCAGCGACGGCTGCGCAGGCCGGAAGTCACGCCCGGAATTTCATCAGAAATTTACGTAGTCAAGTCAGGTGGTTTCCCTACAAAAAAACTCTGCAAAAGGCTTGACTGCGCATTCCGTTCGAGCAGGTTCGAGTGTCTGGCCCGGGCGGCATACAGTCCAAGCCTTGTGCCGCAAGGCTTGGCAAAGAAATACTAGATTTGGTGTTGACCCTGTCATACACCCCCACTATCTTGTGCTCCGTCGGTTCTGACGGGATTTTTCCGTCGGATTAATAGGGAAGCTGGTGATGCCTTCAAGGCTAGTCCGGCACTGCCCCGCAGCGGTAATTGGGAACGACCCCGCCAACAGCACTGAGGCAAACGCCTTGGGAAGCGGCGGAGTAGGAGAAGGCCCCCGCCTTCCTGCCCATGAGTCCGAAGACCTGCCGACAGCCACGCGATGCACACCGCGTGGTGCCGGCTGCGGTGTCTTCGAGGGGAAGACGGCTGGTGACGTGGTGCCGTGGCTGCTGCCGACCCTTGGTCGTGCGCTGTCGCGGCTGCTGCGACGCCGTCCTTCCATGCTCGCTGCTCCGTACCGGCTCTGCTTCCTGCGCGGGCAGGAGCTGCGTGCATAACGTTTGCAAGGACACCATCGTCGTGACTGCCACTCATACTGACGTCGCTCCGGCTGAAGCCGGTTTTGAACTGACCCCGCCGCCAACCGCCACCGCCATGAGCGTGACCAAGCGCAATGGCAGCACCGAGCCGGTAGACCTCAACAAGATTGTCCGCGCCATCCAGCGTTGCTGCGAAGGCCTGCACGCGGTGGACCCTATGCGGGTGGCCACGCGCACCATCTCCGGCCTGTACAACGGCGCCAGCACCCAGGAACTGGACGAGCTGTCGATCCGTACCGCCGCCCTGCTGATCGGCGAAGAGCCCGAGTACGGCCGCCTGGCTGCACGCCTGCTGGCCAACTTCATCGGCAAGGAAGTCTCCGGCCAGGAAATCCATGCGTTCTCGCAGTCGGTCGGCCGTGGCCACGAAGTCGGCCTGATCAACGACCGCCTGCTCAACTTCGTGCAGGTCAACGCACGCAAGCTCAACGACGCGATCGATCCGTCCTATGACCTGAACTTCGATTACTTCGGCCTGCGCACCATGTATGACCGCTACCTGCTGCGGCATCCGCATTCGCGCAAGGTCATCGAAACCCCGCAGCAGTTCTTCCTGCGCATCGCCAGCGCGCTGAGCGAGGATGTGCCCGAAGCACTGGCGCTGTACCAGCGTCTGGGCAGCCTGGATTACCTGCCGTCCAGCCCGACCCTGTTCAATGCCGGCACCAGCCACGAGCAGCTGTCCTCGTGCTTCCTGCTGGACTCGCCGCAGGATTCGCTGGAATCCATCTACGACCGCTATGCCGACATCGCGCAGCTGTCCAAGTTCAGCGGTGGCATCGGCGTCAGCTATACCCGCGTGCGTTCGCGTGGCTCGCTGATCAAGTCCACCAACGGCCACTCCAACGGCATCGTGCCGTGGCTGAAGACGCTGGATTCCTCTGTGGCTGCGGTCAACCAGGGCGGCAAGCGCAAGGGCGCGGCCTGCGTCTATCTGGAAACCTGGCACGCCGACATCGAGGACTTCCTCGAACTGCGCGACAACGCCGGTGATGATTCGCGTCGTACGCATAACCTCAATCTGGCCAACTGGGTGCCGGACCTGTTCATGCAGCGCGTCGAGGCCGACCAGGAATGGTCGCTGTTCGATCCGCGCGTGGTGCCGGAGTTGACCGATCTGTTCGGCCCGGCCTTCGAGCAGGCCTATGTACAGGCCGAAACCCAGGGCAAGGCGCGCAAGACCGTGTCGGCACGCAAGCTGTATTCGCGGATGATGCGCACCCTGGCCGAGACCGGCAACGGCTGGATGACCTTCAAGGACAAGTGCAACCTTGCCAGCAACCAGACCCTGCGCGCCGGCAACGTGATCCACCTGTCCAACCTGTGCACCGAGATCCTGGAGATCACCTCCAACGACGAGACCGCAGTCTGCAACCTGGGCTCGATCAACCTCGGCAACCACCTCGACGCGCATGGCGATTTCGATTTCGAGAAGCTGGCCGAGACCGTGCGCCTGGCCGTGCGCCAGCTCGACCGCGTCATCGACCTGAACTTCTACCCGATCGAAACCGCACGCCGCGGCAACCTGCGCTGGCGCCCGGTCGGCCTGGGCTGCATGGGCCTGCAGGACGTGTTCTTCCGCAAGCGCATGGCCTTCGACTCCGCCGAAGCACGCGCGCTGTCGACCAAGATCGCCGAGGCCATCTATTTCCACGCGCTGGAAGTATCCTGCGAACTGGCCCAGGAACGCGGCAAGCATCCCTCGTTCAACGACACCCGCGCTGCCCACGGCGAGCTGCAGTTCGATGCCTGGAACGTGGTGCCGGACGACGTCGAGCGTTGGGACGCACTGCGTGAGCGCATCAAGCAGCATGGCCTGCGCAACTCGCTGATCATCGCGATCGCGCCGACCGCGACCATCGCCTCGATTGCCGGTTGCTATGAGTGCGTCGAGCCGCAGGTGTCCAACCTGTTCAAGCGCGAGACCCTGTCGGGCGACTTCCTGCAGATCAACCGTCACCTGGTTGCCGAGCTGAAGCAGCTGGGCCTGTGGACGCCGGAAGTGCGCGATGCGATCAAGCTGGCCGACGGTTCCATCCAGAGCCTGGCGCAGATCCCGGAAACCCTGCGCCACATCTACCGCACCGCATGGGAACTGCCGATGCGTTCGCTGATCGACATGGCCGCCGCGCGCGGTGCCTATATCGACCAGTCGGCCTCGCTCAACCTGTTCATGGAGAGCCCGAACATCGGCGCGATGTCGTCCATGTACATGTACGCCTGGAAGCAGGGCATCAAGACCACGTACTACCTGCGCTCGCGTCCGGCCACCAAGATCGCCAAGACCACGGTCAGCAGCTACACCCCGGTTGAAGCCGTGGCCTGCTCGCTGGAAAACCCAGAAGCCTGCGAGGCCTGCCAGTAACAAAAAAAGGGCCCCGAATTGGAGTTCGGGGCCCTTTGATGCTTCACAAAACGCTCTTGACCGCTTGGGCGGGGCGTCTTTGATCTGCCACTTCGACTAAGAAGCGGGTTGACTATACCGTTAACAGTGGTCTGATCAAAGTTTTAGCCCGAGCACTTAGAACTCAAAGGCAAAAATTTATGAGCAAGGATCAAGATCGAATGGTCTACCGTCGCGACGACGGTCAATGGGCAAATAAACGCAACGATGCCAGCCGTGCCTCCAGCTTGCACCGGACCCAGGCTGGCGCCGAGCGGAGTGCTCGACAGATGCTAGTTAACCAAGGTGGTGGGGAGTTGACGACAAAGGGTCGCGATGGATTGATTCGAAGCAAAGATACGATCGCTCCAGGTCACGATCCTTTCCCGCCCCGGGATACTGAACGCTAATTTCCTCAACTAGCAACCGCCGACGCCACGTTTTGTAGGAGGCACATGGAAGTGCCTGAAGTTTCCTGTCTTTTCCACCTGCAGTACCGGTTCGCCGATGCTGACACATGAGAGTTTTCCCATGTCTGAAAGCCCCAATCAGATGCTGCTCGATCCCGGCTTCGAGCTGACCCTGCGTCCGATGCGTTACCCGGACTTCTACGAGATGTACCGCAACGCCATCAAGAACACCTGGACGGTGGAGGAGATCAATTTCCAGATCGACATCACCGACCTGCACCAGAAGATGTCGCCGGCCGACCAGCACCTGATCCATCGCCTGGTCGCGTTCTTCGCCACCGGCGACTCGATCGTGTCGAACAACCTGGTGCTGAACCTGTACCAGCACCTCAATGCGCCGGAAGCGCGCATGTACCTGTCGCGCCAGCTGTATGAAGAAGCGCTGCACGTGCAGTTCTACCTGACTCTGCTGGACAACTACCTGCCGGATCCGGAAGAGCGCTTCAAGGCCTTCGCCGCCGTTGAGAACATCGACTCGATCAAGAAGAAGGCTGCGTTCTGCTTCAAGTGGATCGATGCGCTGCAGGAAACCAAGCGTCTGGAAACCCGCGACGACCGCCGCCAATTCCTGCTCAACCAGATCTGCTTTGCCGCCTGCATCGAAGGCCTGTTCTTCTTTGCCGCCTTCGCCTACGTGTACTACTTCCGTTCGCGCGGCCTGCTGCCGGGCCTGGCCTCGGGCACCAACTGGGTGTTCCGCGACGAGAGTTGCCACATGGAGTTCGCGTTCGAATGTGTGCGCAAAATCCGCGCCGAAGAACCCGATCTGTTCGACGCGAAGATGGAGCAGGAGGTCTACCAGATGCTGGAAGAGGCCATCGAGTGCGAAGTGCAGTTCGCCGAGGACGTGCTGTCCGGCGGTGTGGCCGGCATCTCCACCCGCGACATGCGCGAGTACCTGCAACACTGCGCCGACAACCATTTTCTCAAGCTGGGCATGGCCAAGAAGTACAACGTGCGCAACCCGCTGCCGTTCATGGAACTGCAGGATGTGCAGGAACTGACCAACTTCTTCGAGCGCCGCGCTTCTGCCTACCAGGTGGGCGTGCAGGGTGAAGTGGCGTTTGATATGGCGTTCTGATTTGCTCCCTCCCTTGCGCGAAGCGCAGGGGAGGGTTGGGGAGGGGTGCTTTGGGCTCTACACGTAGCGTCCGATTGCAGTTTCTTGCGGAAACCACCGGCAACAGCAACAGCAACAGCAACGGCACCCCTCCCCAGCCCTCCCCTCGGCTGCGCCGAAGGGAGGGGGCAGAGCACTCACCGGCTGCACAGCTTTGCGGGCGTATCATCGGCACCAACTTACAGGTGATGCCTCCATGACGCCCATCGTCGAAACCAATCCGCCGGTCGAAGTCCGCATGGCGGAAATCGTGTTCCCCAACCACACCAACCATATGGGCACGCTGTTCGGCGGCCAGGCATTGGCGTGGATGGATAAGGCGGCCTTTCTCGCCGCCGCCCGTTATTCGCGTTGCACGGTGGTCACCGCGCGCTCGGACCAGGTCGACTTCAAGCTGCCGATCCGTATCGGGCAGATGGTGGAAACCATCGGCCGGGTGGTCAAGGTTGGCCGCAGCTCGATGCATGTGGAAGTCGAGCTGATCGCCGAAGACCTGCATAACGGCGAACGTGCGCTGTGCACCAAGGGCACCTTCGTGATGATCGCGCTCGATGGCGAAGGTCATCCGACCACGGTGCCGACGCTGCCGACGCAGGCCTGAGCCGCACGGCGATGACCACTTCATCGGCACAGACCGGGCGCTTGTCGTCAGCGGTAATCACCGAACTGCCGCAGTTCATTGCCGGCCATCGGCGTCTGTTCGTGGTCACCGGTGCTGGTTGCAGCACCGACTCCGGCATCCCCGACTACCGCGACAGCGATGGCCAATGGAAGCGCACACCGCCGGTAACCTACCAGGCCTTCATGGGCGAGGAGGCAACCCGCAGGCGGTACTGGGCGCGTAGCCTGCTGGGCTGGCCGCGCTTCGGCCACGCCCTGCCCAATGGCACGCATCACGCGCTGGCGGCGTTGGAAGCCGATGGTCGCATTGAGCTGCTGCTGACCCAGAACGTGGATTGCCTGCACCAGGCGGCGGGCAGCCAGACCGTGATCGATCTGCACGGCCGACTGGATCAGGTGCGCTGCATGGGCTGCGAAGCACGCAGCTCGCGTGAGCTGCTGCAACAACGCCTGCTGCACGCCAACCCTGGTTGGGACGTGCTGGAAGCGGGCATCGCGCCCGATGGTGACGCCGATCTGGAAGCCGACTTCTCCGCGTTCAGCGTGCCTGCTTGCGAGGCATGTGGCGGCGTATTGAAGCCGGACGTGGTGTTCTTCGGCGAGAACGTGCCGCGCGAACGTGTCGCTGCCGTGCATGAGCACCTGCAGCGTTCCGATGCGGTGCTGGTGCTGGGTTCGTCACTGATGGTGTATTCCGGTTTCCGCTTCGTCGATGCCGCCGCCAAAGCCGGTTTACCGATAGCCGCAGTCAATCTCGGCCGTACCCGCGCCGATCACCTGCTGTCGCTGAAGGTGGAAATGCCCTGCGCGCAGGCACTTGCGTTCCTGTTGGACGGCATCAAGACGCAGTGATCCACCACGCCGGTTGAATCAGCGGCCGCTGCGGCGTGCAATGGGCGCCCCCACTGTTGATGGACGTCGCCCACGTGAGTCAGCTTTTCTCACCGTTGTCGCTAGGCCCGCTTTCCCTTTCCAATCGCGTTGTCATCGCGCCGATGTGCCAGTACTCGGCGCAGGACGGGCAAGCCACCGATTGGCATACGATCCACCTGGGCCAGTTGGCGCAGTCCGGTGCGGGCCTGTTGATCATCGAAGCCACCGCGGTGGAGCCGCGTGCGCGCATCAGCTGGGCCGATCTTGGCCTGTGGGATGACGCCACCGAAGCGGCACTGGCCAAGGTGCTGGCATCAGTGCGGCGCTGGTCGAGCATGCCGATCGGCGTGCAGCTGGCACATGCTGGGCGCAAGGCGTCGACTGCGCGTCCATGGGACGGCGGTGGTGCGATCGCCCCCGGACAGGAGCATGGCTGGCAGGTCTTGGCGCCGTCGGCGCTGCCGTTCAAGGCCGGCGATCCCACGCCTGAAGCCTTGGATGACGCCGGCATCGATCGCGTGGTTGAAGACTTTGTCGCTGCCGCTAAGCGCGCAGTGCGGCTTGGTCTGGAGCTGATCGAGCTGCATGCCGCGCACGGTTATCTGCTGCACCAGTTCCTGTCGCCGTTGAGTAACCAGCGCGACGATGCGTATGGCGGCTCGCTGGAGAACCGCATGCGCCTGCTGCTGCGGGTATTCGATGCGGTGCGCGCGGTAGTGCCGGCCAATGTGGCCTTGGGTGTACGCATCTCCGCCACCGACTGGGTGGAAGGCGGCTGGGATGTTGCCCAGAGCATCGTGCTGGCCAAGGCGCTGGAAGCACGCGGCAATGATTTCCTGCATGTCTCCAGTGGCGGGTTGGACCCGCGCCAGCAGATTCCGGTCGAGCCCGGCTACCAGGTGCCGCAGGCCGCTGCGATCAAGGCCGAAATCGGCACGCCGGTGATCGCGGTGGGCCTGATCACCGAGCCGACGCACGCCGAGGAAATCCTCGTCGACGGCAAAGCCGACGCGATCGGCATCGCTCGCGGCATCCTCTACGACCCGCGTTGGCCCTGGCATGCGGCCGCGGCCTTGGGTGCACAGCTGACGGTGTCGCCGCAGTACATGCGTTGCGAGCCGCATGAGGCGCGCGGTCTGTTCAAGCTCGCCAAGCAGGGCTGACGCTCGCAAGGTGCCAGTGGCATGGTGCCGCTGGTGCTCAGGCGTGGTCGATGTCGATGCGCCAGGCCGGCGGCAGGGCATCGAGGATGTGCTGCAGCAGCGAACGCACTTTCGGGGTCAGGTCGCGGCGGTCGCTGACGCACAGGAACAGGCGCATCGGCTCCGGTGATGCCTGCACATCGGTAGCGGACTCGTTCTGGAACAAGGCCTGCAGTTCGCCGCGGGCCAGATACGGCGCGGCGACGAAGGCCGCCAGCCGGGTGACGCCGCCGCCGCGTGCGGCCATCGCCGCCAGTGCATCGATATCGTCGCTGACCAGTGCTGGTTGCACCTCGGCATCAAAGCGCAGGCCGTCGCGGACGAAGCCCCAGCGCAGGTAGCGCCCATCCAGTGGGTAGCGGAACAACAGGCAGCGATGCTCGCGCAGCGCTTCGGGTGCACGCGGGATGCCGGCAATGGCCAGATAGGCAGGTGCTGCACAGAACACGAACGGCACCTGTGCGATCGGCCGCGCCACCAGGCCTTCTTCCAGCTGCGGCTCGATGCGGATGCTGACATCCACGTCTTCGTGTGCGTGATCGACGCTGCGGTCGGCCAGCAACAGTTCAATTTCAAGTCGTGGATAGCGCTGCTGCAGGGCCGGTAGCAGCGGCGCAAGCACATGCCGGCCGAACGCCGCGCTGCTGGCAATGCGCAGGCGACCGGCCGGTATCGCGTCGGGATCGGTCACCGCTGCCTGGGCCCGCTGCAGGTCGCGCTCGATATGCCGTACCTGCGCCAGATACAGCGCGCCACGCTCGGTCAGGGCCAATTGGCGGGTGGTGCGGTTGAACAGGCGCACGCCCAGATGGGCTTCCAGGCGGGCGATGTTCTGGCCCACCGCTGCCGCACTGATGCCCAGGGTGCGCGCGGCAGCGGCCAGGCTGCCGGCATCGGCGGTGCGGATGAAGCTGCGGATGGATTGGAGAATGTTCATGCCGGTTGGCATTTTCCGGGAGGATTACAAAGTAAATCTTTATAAAGCCCCAAGCCGACGCGCTCTAGCCGTCCCCCGGCTCGCCGACTATCGTGCCCGGCCCGCAGCGCCTGAGTGCTGCATGCATGGACCTCGCTGGATGCCAGACCCCCGTTCCTTCGCCGTTGCCCGCTGGAAACTTGATGCACGCGCAACGCCCTATGTATTCGCCTTTTTCATGGCCTCGATCATGGCCATGCTGATGTGCCTGGTGATCACCGCCGCCAATGCCGGCATCGATGGCCAGTTCCCGGCGCGGGTGCTGTCTGCCTACTGTCTGGCGATGCCGACTGCGTTCTGCTGCGTGCTGGTGGTACGGCCCTTGGTGATGCGGCTGGTGGCACTGACAGTGCATCCGCACTGAGTCGGCCGACGGGTGAACTGTGTCAGCTGCAACTGTTTTTGCCGGAAATCGGCTGGAACGGTTACTTTCCACGACCCCACCGATAAATGTTGTTGGCCATGCGTCCCGATTTCATCCTCACTCTTTCCTGCCCGGACCGCACCGGCATTGTCTATCGCGTGTCCGGCCTGCTGTTCGAAGCGGGCTGCAACATCCTCGATGCCCAGCAGTTTGGTGACGACGAAAGCGGCCGCTTCTTCCTGCGCGTTCACTTCGACATGCACAAGGCCGGTGATGAGCCGGCCGTGCGCGCGCGCCTGCAGGGTTTGGGCGACGAGTTCGCGATGCAATGGGAGCTGCACGACGCGCGTCGCCGTGCGCGCTTGCTGGTGCTGGTCAGCAAGCAGGGCCATTGCCTCAATGACCTGCTGTTCCGCACCCATAGCCGCCAACTGAAGGTGGATATCGCTGCGGTTGCCTCCAATCACAACGACTTCGCCGGGCTGGCTGGTTCCTACAATGTGCCGTTCCATCACCTGCCGGTGGATGCCGATACCCGCGAGCAGCAGGAGCAGCGGATCATCGACCTGGTCGAGCGCGAACGCATCGATCTGGTGGTGTTGGCGCGTTACATGCAGATCCTGTCGCCGCGCCTATGCCAGGCGCTGTCCGGCCGGGCGATCAACATCCACCACAGCTTCCTGCCCAGCTTCAAGGGTGCGCAGCCGTACCACCAGGCGCATGCGCGCGGGGTCAAGATCATTGGCGCCACCGCGCACTACGTGACCTCGGACCTGGACGAAGGCCCGATCATCGAGCAGGACGTGGCGCGTGTAGACCATGCGATGACGCCGCGTGACCTGGTGCAGCTGGGCAGTGACACCGAGTCGCAGGTGCTTGCGCGCGCGGTGCGCCGCCACGTCGAGCATCGCATCCTGCTCAATGGCCACCGCACCGTGGTGTTCCGCTGATCGGCCGATGTGGATCAGTCGATATGAATCCCGCATTCGTTCAAGGCGATGCGGGTAGCCGCATCGTTGGCGGCTGATACCGGACGGGTCAGGTCCCAGAGGAAACGCACGGCGAAGCCGCTGATGGCGGCGTCCTGTGCACTCCACAGCACACAGTAGTCGCGTGCCAGTCCGCAGACATGTACCTCGCGGATGCCGCGCTCATGCAGCCAGCCGGCCAGGCCGGTTGGCGCGCGTGTAGCCTGCGGGCCGATGTTCTCGCGGAATGCGCTATAGGAGTCCACGTCGCGCTGGCTGCCTTTGCGCAGGATCAGGTCAGCATGCTTCCAGTCCACGCGTGCATCCAACGTCGCACCGGCGGTGCCCTGTACGCAGTGATCCGGCCATAGCGTTTGTGGCTGGCCATGCAGCTCGATGGCGTCGAATGGTTTGCGCCCGGCATGTTGTGTAGCGAACGAGGCGTGATCGGCCGGATGCCAGTCCTGGGTAGCAACCACGGTTTGATAGTGACGCGCATCCAGCAGCGCAGCGATGCCGGACACGATGGCATCACCGTGCTGGCAGGGCAGGGCACCGCCGGGCATGAAATCCGGCTGCAGATCGATAACCAGCAGCGCAACGTCTGTTCCGTACATCGACAACTTCCTGATGCGGGGGCCAACAGTTTAAGCCAGCGCCGATCGCAACAAGGTAGTGCCGAGCCATGCTCGGCAGGGGCGTTACCAGAGCACCTGCGGGGCAGCATAAGCTGCGAAGCAAGCAGAGCCAAAGCACCCCTCCCCAACCCTCCCCTTTGCTACGCAAAAGGGAGGGAGCGAAGCGGTAGTGCCGAGCCATGCTCGGCAGGGGCCTTACCAGCGATCCACGCCGGAGCTGTGCCAGCTCAATGTGCCGACGAGCGCGAGAACAGATTGATCACCAGCACCCCGGCACAGATCAGGCCAATGCCGACGATGGCCGCCGCATCAAGCTTCTGCTTGAACACGAACAACCCGATCAGGGAGATCAGCACGATGCCGACACCGGACCAGATCGCATAGGCGATCCCGGTAGGGATGGTTTTCATCACCAACGCCAGCAACCAGAAGCACACGCTGTAACCGGCCAAGGCGCCAACGGTTGGCCATAGCCGGCTCATGCCATCAGAAGCCTTGAGCAGGGAGGTGGCGAGCACTTCCAGGGCGATGGCATAGGCCAGCAGTGCATAGGCGTTCATGACGGTGCTCGAAGAAGTGTCCGCCAATTCTAGCGGCGCAGTTCTTACGTCACAGAGCTCTTACGTCATCGATCTAGACTGAGCCTGCCATATCGACCCAGGTCCGCATGGCTGGCGCCAGGACAACAAGCACAAGGAACAGGGAGCAAGGAGCCAAGGAGCGGTAATGCTGCAGAGTAAGCTTGTAATGGGTGCGCAGGGGGCGTGCCGGCAGGCTGGTCTGGTGGCGATCGTGAGCGGGCCATTGCTTGAGTGCCGGGTCTGCGCGTTGCCGGGTATGACTTCCCCGGACGTTTGTGCAGCACAGATCGCGCCAGTGCCCCAAGTGGTGCCAGACTCCGATCCACAATCCCACTGCAAACGATAGATGGCCTACTACGCGCAGTTACAGATGTTTGGGTTGTTGATCGTCGCCCATGTCGTGGCCGACTACCCGTTGCAGGGTGAGTTTCTGTCGCGTGCCAAGAACCGGCATGAGCCGGTGCCCGATGTGCCGTGGTACCAGGCACTTGCTGCGCATGGCGTCATCCATGGTGGTGCGGTGGGCTGGGTTACCGGCAGCATCGTGCTCGCGGTGCTGGAAACCCTGAGCCACATGCTGATCGACGATCTCAAGTGTGGTCACCGCATCAGCTACAACGTAGACCAGGCCCTGCACGTAGCCTGCAAGGTGTTGTGGCTGGCGTTGTTGTTGCTGATGCCGGATCTGCCTTGATCAGCGCCAAGCTGTTTGCCTGGGGCAGCCCCGATCCAGGTGGATCGCGGCGGCCTGCCTGAGCTTCCGTGCTGCTGTGGTCCGCCAGCTTTTGGAGTAGCTTGCAGCCAGACGGCCGCACACAAACCCAGTCGTAAGCTGAAAGCCAGCACCGATATGCCAGCGTGAAGCCGGGACTTGGGCGAAAATAGCCGATCCACGCATCACAAGACCTCGCGCTGCATGCCCTCCCTGCCTCAAAACTCCCGCTACGACGATTCCCTGCGTCTGTCCGGCGCACCGATGATGGGTTGGATTGATATTCTTATAAATCAATAAGATGTGACGGCATTGGTGCATTGTCGGTACGTAGGCAACTTGAGGCGTTGACATTTTTTTTAGCAAACATGTGTTCTATTCAGTCTCTATGCTGATAGATTGTGTAAACGGGGGCGTATTTTGCAGATGACAAAGTGGCGAGTCCTCCGAGCTATTGGAGATCGCATGCCGACGTTGCTGAGGAAAGCTTAATCATGGGAAAGGATTCACCCGTGAGCGGTACTCGCCCATTTACAGAGGCTCATGCTATTGCGTGGGTAGACTTCGGTTTCGGGTTCGGCCGCGGTCTAGACAGGGCTGGAATCGGCGCGATAAGGCGAAGACTGCACGCTCTTTTAATGGAGCGCGGATATGGTCAAACGCGCCGCCGCGGACGTCGTAGCGAAGTTGTCGCTATGTATGAACGGAGAAATCAGGCAGGGGAACTCTTGGAGGCTTTCCATGTCCATGAAGAACACCTACATGTGGTTTTTCATGAGTACCGTGGCTGGGATCAAACCAAGCGCCAGGCCTTGGACGTGCTAGTGCCAGCGCTCGAGGTCATTCAGAAACTGAAAGTTAGGGTGCCGAAGGCTGGTTTAATCTTCAGAGATGTATTCATCAACGACGATCCGACTTCGTACTCTGCTACCGACGTGTTCAAGGAAAGTGAATATCTGCCCCGTCGAGCAGTCGGCAACAATCCCTTCTGGTCGGCTACGTTCATCGAAGATGTTGAGAACGAAGACCCGGTGACTGAAGGGGCAAATTCATGGTCTCAGATATTCTCCAAGATTGTGGTGGATGCCAGGGTGAGCACGAGCAAGCCCGACGGATTTCGTCACACAACGACGTTGACGCACAGTCAGATGCTTTTCATCGAAGGGGTCGCGTCAGGTCAGCGAAATTGGGAGCCTGAGGACCTATCGAATGCCTTTGATGTTATGCATCAATTGAACGCAAAGGTTGCTTTGGATGTACTCTCTAACGAAATGAGCGAGCGAATCGGACTAAAGGAGGCTGCCGCATGAACGAGTTTGCATGTCGTGAGCTTGCCTGGGATGAAATGTTTAGCAACGGCGAGGAGCAATACCTCGCTGCGGATAGGTTTTACCATCCGCCGCGGGCGAAGATTGACGAGCCGACCAAGAGCTACTCACGCCGATCGTCGCACATTCACGCGCTGCGCTCTCACTCGAAATGGGCCAGTGGCTTTAGTGATTTCCCTGATGCGGGTGTTCGCGCTCCGAGTAAGCCAGCATTGATTGCGGCCGAAGAGGCGATCTACAACTTGCCCGAGGACTGTCTCGACTTTAATTTGGAGATCTCGTCGTTTGGTGAAATCAACTTCCTTTTCGGCGGCTCGGTTGACCCTTTTCAGATGATCATTGAGTCCAACGGTTTGGCTAGCTACTACGGGCTTGTGTGTGGAGCGGAAGTTTCGGGAAGTGACGTCCCGGTGGCCAAGCTGCCATACATGAAGTTGGTGGTTTTCATGGCCAATGCTCGATAAGGCGGCGATGCAATGGGGGATCGCGCCGAGGGAGCGGCAGTAGTCTTTGTGCCCGAAGAAGAGACAGTGTGTCGAATCGGGTTTTCCGCCAATCAAGGGGTCTTTCGGGATAGCAGGTTTCCCGAAACGCATGACCCTGCGGATGGACTTCTGCGACTGTCCGAGATCAACTTGGAGGACCTCAAGGTCAATGGCTTTTCAGTCCAGATGAAGAGCATTTACACCGAGAAGGACGCCCATGCTGAGGCGGATCGGCGTGATGCAAAGTTCGTGGCGAAGAGGGGCATGAGTGTTGGCTATTGTGTGGCGGGCATGCACACGTCGTTGACGAGCGCAATCAACAGTGTGCTGGATAAGGACGGCGATCGCGCTTTCGAAGTATTGGATACGAGGGACGATGATCGTCCCGCGCATGCTGAGATTAAGTTTGCGAAGGATCTTCCAAGTGCCGAATGCTTGCGATTGCGAAAGGAGCTGCGTTTGGTGCTTGGCACGCTACAAAACATTACCCTGTTGGACTCCTAGCGCCTTCTCTATCTCGCGCTTCCCTTGGCGGCAACCGGGGCGAGGTTGAAGGGGAGGTCCTTGCTTCTACATGGAATTGTTACTTCCGGCCGCTTCTCTTGCCGTCCCACCATGCGGCTACATCTCTAACATCCATGACACCGTTGAGGTGCTTGGGTGCGTCTCCTCGGGCAATCCAAATGCAGCACGGCGGCCCGTCCGAGCTGCGGTGCGTGGCGTGATCCGACTGCTTTTGGCGCTGGTTGCAGCCAAACCGGCGCACACAAACCCAGTCGCAAGCTGAAAGCCAGCATCGATATGCCAGCGTGAAGCCGGGACTTGGGCGAAAATAGCCGATCCACGCATCACAAGACCTCGCGCTGCATGCCTTCCTTGCCTCAAAACACCCGCTACGACGATTCCCTGCGCCTGTCCGTTGCCCCGATGATGGATTGGACCGACAGGCATTGCCGGGTATTCCACCGGCTGCTGGCGCCGGGGGCGCGGCTGTATACCGAGATGGTGCATGCCAATGCGGTGATTCATGGCGACCGCGAGCGGCTGATTGGTTTCAATCCGGTCGAGCAGCCGCTGGCCCTGCAGCTGGGTGGCAGCGATCCCGATGCGTTGGCCCAAGCCGCACGTATTGCCGCCGATTGGGGTTATGACGAGGTCAACCTCAACTGTGGCTGCCCATCGGACCGGGTCCAGGCCGGGCGTTTTGGTGCCTGCCTGATGCGCGAACCTGAATTGGTTGCTGAATGCGTCGCGGCGATGGTGGCGGCGGTGGATATCCCGATCACGGTGAAATGCCGCCTGGGCGTGGACGAGGACAAGGACTATGAGGTTTTTGCCGCTTTTGTGGACCGGCAGGTACAGGCCGGCGCTGCAATGGTGGTGGTGCACGCCCGCAATGCCTGGCTCAAGGGCCTGTCGCCCAAGGAGAACCGTGAGATCCCGCCGCTGCGCTACGAATGGGCTTATCAGCTCAAGCGCGAGCGCCCGGCGCTGCCACTGGTGATCAACGGTGGCATCGCCACGGTCGAGGCGGCGCAGCAGCATATGCAGCACCTGGACGGGGTGATGCTCGGCCGGGCGGCCTACCACGACCCCTACGTGCTGCATGCGCTGGACTGCGCCCAGACCGGGCAGCCGCTGCGTGGGCGTGAGGAGCTGCTGGTCGCGCTGCGTCCGTATGTGGAAGCACAGTTGGCCGCTGGGCTCGCCTTGAAGCACATCACCCGGCACTTGCTCGGCCTGTTCCATGGGCAGCCGGGCGGGCGTGGCTTCCGTCAGGTGCTCAGCGAAGGCGCACACCGGTCCGGCGCCGACTGGGCGTTGGTCGAACAGGCGCTGCAGGTCACCCGTCGCCAGGCCGAACGGGTTGCCTGAAGCATCTGCTAGAGCGGTGATCCGCTATTTGTCCGGTCAGCTTGCTGAACGGGTGCGCGGGACAGGGGGCGGGTTCAGATCGGATTCACCCCTAAAAATCAAGAATTTGGCTCAATTTCGTAAGGCCTCCGGAAAATTTTCGCGGGCTGTGGTTTACGAATTTTGAACGTTGCCTCGCCGTCCGCTAGGATCTGTCCCATGCATTCGCTTTCCCGTCGTCGTCTGCTGGTCGCCCTGATTGCCACGTTGGTCGTGGCCGGTCCGGGCGTGGTCGTGGCGTCGGCGCAGCAGCCGCAGCAGTCCCGAGGCGACAACGCCCGTGGTGTTGAGAGCGGTGAGCGCGTCGCCCGTGCCGGCCGTCAGGCGGGTACAGACCGCTCGTTGTCCGACGCCGTGCGGCGCGTGCAACGCGAGACCGGTGGGCGCATTCTTGGTGCCGAGCGCGTGCCGTATGACGGCCGCGACATCAATCGTGTCAAATACATGGATGACCGTGGGCGCGTACGCTACATGGACGACCCTGCGCCTTCACGAGACCACCCGCGCGACCAGCGGGCGGAGCTGCCACCACGCGGCGATAACTCCTGAACAGCGATAGTGGTTGTGGTTTTTGAATACACACGCTGGCCGCCAGGCCGGCCCAAAGTACTAGGGAGAGTTCATGCGTATCCTTCTGGTTGAAGACGAAGCCCCGCTGCGGGAAACCCTTGCGGCACGCCTCAAGCGCGAAGGTTTCGCCGTGGATGCCGCTCAGGATGGCGAAGAAGGCCTGTATATGGGTCGCGAAGTGCCGTTCGACGTGGGCATCATCGATCTGGGCCTGCCCAAGATGTCGGGCATGGAGCTGATCCGCGCGCTGCGTGACGAGGGCAAGAAATTCCCGGTGCTGATCCTGACCGCACGTTCCAGCTGGCAGGACAAGGTCGAGGGCCTGAAGCAGGGCGCCGACGACTACCTGGTCAAGCCGTTCCACGTCGAAGAGCTGCTGGCTCGCGTCAATGCGCTGCTGCGCCGCGCCGCTGGCTGGTCCAAGCCGACCCTGGAATGTGGCCCGGTGGCGCTGGATCTGGCCGCACAGACGGTGAGCGTGGCCGGCAGCAATGTCGACCTGACCAGCTACGAGTACAAGGTGCTGGAGTACCTGATGATGCATGCCGGTGAGTTGGTCTCCAAGGCCGACCTGACCGAACACATCTACCAGCAGGACTTCGACCGCGACTCCAACGTGCTGGAAGTGTTCATTGGCCGCTTGCGCAAGAAGCTCGATCCGGATGGCGAATTGAAGCCGATCGAAACCGTGCGTGGCCGCGGTTACCGTTTCGCGATTCCGCGCAACGAGGGCTGAGCCCCGTAGGGGCATAGCGTCATGACGGGCCGTCAGTGGCTATTGAAGCGTTGGCGGCCCCGCTCTTTGCAGGCCCGCCAGCTGCTGGCTGCCTCGGTGGGCCTGGTGGCCTTCTTGGCCTTGGCCGGTTACGCGCTGGATGCGGCCTTCGGCCAGACTGCGCGTGACAACCTCAGCGAACGCCTGAAGAACTACGCCACCGCCTATGCCGGTGGCATCGACTTCACCCGTGATGGCTCGCTGTACATCCGCGAACAGCCGCCGGACCCACGTTTTGATTTTCCCGGTAGCGGCCTGTACCTGCAGGTCGTCATGCCCGGCCATGTAGCAAATTCGATGTCGGCCGAAGGGCCGATGCTGCCGGATGTGAGTGAGCGCACGCTCAAGCCGCGCGAGGAAGTCTTCGAAGGCCCGCTGCCCATCACCCAGATCGACGGCACGCCCGGCGAAGTCTATCGCTACGGCATGGGCCTGGTGTGGGGCGGCGACGGCGCGCCCGAATCCGAATTTCCGTACACCATCTATGTGCTTGAGGACTCGCGCGCGCTGGGTATGCAGCTACGCAGCTTCCGTGCGGCAGTGTGGTTCTGGCTGGGTGTTACCGGCCTGATCCTGCTGTTGCTGCAGACGCTGGTGCTGCAGTGGAGCCTGCGTCCACTCAAGCGCGTGATCAATGAACTGACTCGTGTGCAGCGCGGCGAACGCGAGCGCATGAGCGAACTGCATCCGCGCGAGCTGGAGCCGCTGACCGAAAGCATCAACGCCTTCATCGAAAGCGAGCGCGAAAACCTCGAGCGCCAGCGCAACACGCTGGCCGACCTGGCGCATAGCTTGAAAACCCCGCTGGCCGTGCTTCGCACCCAACTGGAAAGCGGTACCAGCAACGATACCGAGCTGCGCGAAGAAGTAGGCGTGCAGCTGCAGCGCATG
Source organism: Stenotrophomonas sp. STEN083 (assembly GCF_056759195.1). Classification (NCBI taxonomy): domain Bacteria; kingdom Pseudomonadati; phylum Pseudomonadota; class Gammaproteobacteria; order Lysobacterales; family Lysobacteraceae; genus Stenotrophomonas; species Stenotrophomonas sp. STEN083. Next base: position 106,053 of record NZ_JBRRCU010000004.1, read on the forward strand.
AACAACCTGGTCTCCTACCAGCTGGCGCGTGCGGCATCGTCCGGACACAAGTTGTTCTCCGCACCGGTGCCGATCGAGACCACCGCCGAAGAAATCGTGCGTGGGCTTGAGAAGGTCTATGCCGCCAAGGGCGTGTTCTGCGAGTTCGAGGTAACGCCAGGAGTGAACTTCTACGGTGAGCCGGGTGACTTGCAGGAACTATTGGGCAACCTGCTCGAGAACGCCTTCAAGTGGGCCAACCGCCGCGTGTTGCTGACCGCAAAGCCGATCACTGCAGGCAACGGCAAGCGTGCCGGCCTGGTGCTGGCCGTGGATGACGATGGCCCGGGTATTGCCGAGGACAACATCGCCAAGGTGTTGCAGCGCGGTGTGCGTGGCGATGAGCGCGTGCAGGGCCACGGCATTGGTCTGTCGATCGTGCAGGACCTGATCAAGGCTTATCGTGGTGAGCTGCAGGTCAAGCGTTCCGAAGAACTGGGCGGCGCCCGGTTTGAAGTGACCTTGCCGCCGGGGATTTAAATCCTGGCGGTTCAGGGCATCAGCGGACTGTCTGTCATTGTCCTGCGCTTCTTGCGCTTGAGCTGAAGCCAAAGTCAAAAACCGACCCCTCCCCAACCCTCCCCTTGGCTGCGCCAAAGGGAGGGGGCGAAGCTTGCTCCCTCCCTTGCGCACGCAGTACGCAGGGGAGGGCCGGGGAGGGGTTGGCTTTTGATCTTGCTCTTGTGCTCTACCGCAGCCCAGCTTCAACCGGCCCATAAAACCGCCGCAGATGCGCCGCCACCGCCGGCATCTTCTGCACCAGCAGTTCGGGCGCGGAGAAGTGGTACTCGCTGACCACCGCGAAGAATTCCTCCGGCGCTTCCGCCGCGTATGGATCAATCACGGTTTCAACATCCGCATCCACCTGCGCGCAGAACGCGTCATAGGCCTGCTGGAAATCCCGCGCCCATTGCCGCTGCCAGTCGCGCGGCAACGGTGGCGTGCCATCGATGGCACCATCCAGCGCATCGATCTTGTGTGCCATCTCATGCACGGCCACACAGAACCCTGCCTCCGGATCGGCGATGTCAGCCTGCACATCGGCCCATGACAGGATCAGCGGGCCGCTGCCCCAGGCCTCGCCGATCAGTTCGTCGTCCCACTCATGCAATACCCCGGCCGCGTCGGTATGGGTCTGGCGCACGCGGAACGCATCCGGGTACACCACCAGCTCCGACCAGCCATGCAGGCCTTCGCGGCCGAACTCGATCAGCGGCAGGCAACACAAGGCAGCCAGCAACATGCGCTGGCCCTCGTCCAGTTCCAGCCCGGCAACCGGAGTGATGGTCTTGCGCTGCAGGAATAGTTCCACCAAGGCCCGCAGCTTGCGCTCGCGTTCGGCGGACAATACGGACAGCCACAAACATTGCCGGCAGGTTTGCTGCCAGAGATCGTCATCAAGCGGAGGCGGTGTGCGCTGCCACCAGCGCAACAACAACTGGATCAGCGGAACATCCCGGGCAGCAGGCGATGCCAGCGCGGTGCACGCAGGCGCGGCAACAGATCATCGTCGCTGCCACCACCGGCACGCGGGGTGGCGGTCTTGGCCGGAACCGGAGTCGCCGGCGGGGCGTTGGCGATGCTGACGGCAGCGGCCGGGGCCGCGACGCGCTCCACTTCGGCCGGGGCGTAGCTGCACGCACTTTGGCCAGCGCCGCCGAGCGCATCCGAAGCCTGCGCTGCAACTGGCGCCAGCAACAGGATCAGGCAATGAGCGAGGTGGCGCATCGTCAACATCCAAAGGCGGGCTAATTCCCGATTCTAGCCTGCTTTTTCTCCGGAACAGGGGGAGCGGCGCTGGGCGGCTCCCGGGGCATGCCGCATAATTTCCGGGTCTGTTGTGAGGGAACTGCTGTGGATGACCGCCAACTGCTGGCCAAGCTGGGTACCGGAGCGTTGTCCGGTGACGCGCTGGCGCGTGAGCTTGGGCTGACCCGGGCGGCCGTCTGGAAGCGAATTCAAGGACTTCGCGCCGCTGGCGTAGTGATCGAGGGCCGTGCCGGCGACGGTTATCGGCTGGCCCAGCCGCTTGAGTTGCTGGACCCGGCGCAGATCCGCATCGGCCTGTCGGAGGCGGTATTGCCGCTGCTGTCCGAGCTGGAAATAGCTTGGACATTGAGCTCAACCAACACGGAATTGCTGCAACGCAGCGCGCCTGAGCGCGGAACCGCTGTGCTGTTGGCCGAGCGCCAGACTGGCGGCCGTGGCCGCCGTGGCCGCCATTGGGCCTCGCCGCTGGCTGCGCATGTCTATCTTTCACTGTCGCGGGCCTTTGGCGGCGGCCTGTCGCGGATGGGCGGGCTGAGCCTGGCGGTCGGCGTGGCGGTGGTCGAAGCCCTGCACGGGCTGGGTTTCCGCAACGCCGGCTTGAAGTGGCCCAACGACGTGGTCGTGGACGGGCACAAGCTCGGCGGTCTGCTGGTGGAAGGCGGCGGCGAATTTGCCGGCCCGGCACGGGCGGTGATCGGGCTGGGTTTGAACGTGCGCATGCCGCAGACCAGCGCCGCCGATATCACCCAACCGTGGACCGATCTGGATACGCTGGCCGGTGCCGAGGTGTCGCGAAATGCCGTTGTGGCGGCTTTGCTGGCGTCCCTGCTGCCGGCGCTGGAACAGTTCGAGCAGCACGGCCTGGCACCGTTCCTGCCGCGCTATGCGGGCATGGACGTGTTGCAGGGCCGCGCGGTGCGGGTGGAAGAGGCAGGCGTGCTGCACGATGGCGTGGCCTGCGGGCTGGCCGAGGACGGCGCATTGCGGGTGAATATTGATGGGCGGGAAACCTGTTTCCATGCCGGCGAAGTCAGCGTGAGGGCGGCATGAGCGATTGGTTGTTTGATCTGGGTAACTCGCGTTTCAAATTCGCGCCGCTGCACGGCAATCGCGCCGGCAGCGTGCAGGCCTGGGCGCATGGCGCCGAGGCGATCACCGCCAGCGCGCTGGAAGCCCTGCCGCAAGGCGATACCGCCTGGGTAGCCAGCGTTGCCTCGGCAGCGTTGACCGAAGAAGTCATGCAGATTCTGCAGGCCCGCTTCAACACGGTGCAGGTGGCCAAAACCCTGCCGCAGTGTGCGGGCGTAACCGTTGCCTATGCACGACCCGAGAAGTTCGGCGTGGATCGCTTCCTCGGCTTGCTGGCGGTGGCACCAGCGCAAAAATCGGTGCTGGTGGTCGGCGTCGGCACCGCGCTTACCATCGACCTGATCGATGCTGATGGCCTGCATCGTGGCGGCCGCATCGGCGCTTCGCCAACGGTGATGCGCGAAGCCCTGCATGCGCGCGCTGTGCAGTTGCCCGCCACTGGCGGCGACTACGCAGAGTTTGCCAACGACACTGCCGACGCGCTGGCTTCCGGCTGCGATGGCGCTGCGGTGGCACTGGTCGAACGCAGCCTGCGCCAAGCGCAGCTGTTGCTTGGCAGCGAGCCGGACCTTGTAGTGCATGGCGGCGGCGCATTGCCGTTGCTGCCGCTGCTGCCTGAGGCCGACTACCGGCCGGCACTGGTGCTGGATGGTCTGGCGCGCTGGGCAGTTCACCACGGCGCGTGCGCCCGGTAGGATCACCGCATGCTGACCCGTCTCCTTATCGTCCTGCTGGCCATCCTCAATGTTGGCGTCGCGCTGTGGTGGATGGCACCGCGTACCGAACCGGTGGCCGCTGCGCCTCGTGGCGAGCCCGGCGTTGCTAGCCTGGAAGTGCTGCCGTCACCCGCGCCGGACAACGCCGGCCCCGCGGCACCGGCCGCCGCTGAAACCGCTGTTACTTCGGCAGTGGATGCTGCGCCGCTCACTGCCGCCGTGCCGGTAGCCACAGCTGCGGTTGCGAAGCCGGCCGAGCTGCCGCCAGCTGCCACGGCAGCGGTCGAAGCCAAACCCGACGAGGCCAAGCCGGCCGAGATCAAGCCCGCCGAGATCAGGCCGCCAGCCGTCGTGCAATGCGCCAGTCTTGGCCCTTACGCCACACAGGCGCAGGCGCAGGCGGCAATGACCGCGTTGGGTACTGATGCGGCACGCCCGCGTCTGCGCGAAGTGCCTGGCAAGGCAGCCAACAGCTACCGGGTACTGATCGCCCCGGCCGCCACGCGCGAGGAAGCCCAGGCTACCGCCAAGCGCATCGTCGAGGCCGGTTTCAGCGATTACTTCATCGTCTCCCAGGGCCAGGAAGCCAACGCCGTCGCCCTGGGCCAGTACCGCAACCGCGAAGGCGCCGAGCGCCGCCTGGCGACCCTCACCGCAGCCGGTTTCCCGGCCAAACTGGCCGCCAGCGGCACCGAAATCGCCCCCAGCTGGTGGGTGGACGCAGCCACCGCTGGGACAGCAACCCCGGCCACGTTGAAGCAACGTGCCGCCGCCGCCCAACAACAGTCGTTGGATTGCGCGCGTCTGCGGTAGAATGACGCGCCCCGCCATGTGCGGGACTTGGGAAGTGCCGGTTTCTGACCAGCTTTCCACCGGTTGCAGCGCTACCATCGCGCAACCGCAGCACGTAACACGCCTTGCCGCTTTAGCTCAGTTGGTAGAGCAACTGTCTTGTAAACAGTAGGTCATCCGTTCGATTCGGATAAGCGGCACCATCGCCTGATCCTATGGCGTCCAAGCAAGTCCAGAATTCATACTAAGCCCGCAGAAATGCGGGCTTTTTTGTGCGCTTTGGTCCGAGCTTGTCCACGTACATCCAGCAACGTTGGGGGTACAAGTGGGGGTACATTTTGGAAAATGAAGTTCAGCAAGGAGGATGTACCCCCAATGGGTGCTAAGCAATTGACTGATATGGCCGCGCGAAATGCGAAGGCAAAGGACAAGCCCTACAAGCTGGCGGCAGGGGCAGGCCTCTACCTGCACGTGATGCCCAACGGGGCCAGGTACTGGCGGATGAAGTACCGCTGGGATGGTAAGGAGAAACTACTGGCGATCGGGGTGTACCCCGAGGTTTCGTTGAAGGAGGCTGGAGAAGCCCGGGATGAGGCTAGGGCGAAGCTTCGTGCGGGACGTGATCCCTCCGAGCACAAACAATTGAGCAAGCTCACCTCCAAACTGTCAGTGGATACCCGTTTCCAGGCGATAGCCATGGAATGGCTCGAGTCCCGGGGGGACTTGGCGCAGTCAACGCGGGAGAAGGCAGCATGGATGCTGGAGACCTATGCCTTTCCTTGGTTGGGCAAGAGGCAGATCAACGAGATTGGCACTGCTGAGGTATTGGCGGTGCTGCGCAGATTAGAGGCTCAGGAAAAGATCGAGTCCACGCAACGTCTTCGCCAGATCTGTGGGCAGGTCTTTCGCTACGCCGTGGCCACCGGAAGGTTGGATCGTGACCCGACCAGTGCTCTTCGTGGTGCTTTGAAGACGGCGAAGAATAGGCACTACGCGTCAATCACCGATCCGGCGAAGGTTGGTGAGCTGATGCGGGCAATTGATGGGTACACGGGGCAGCTCGTCACGCAATGTGCGCTCCGCTTTGCCCCCCTGGTCTTCACTCGTCCGGGGGAGCTGCGTAAGGCGGAATGGGAGGAATTCGATCTTGCTGCGAAGCAATGGAACATCCCTGGAGCGAAAATGAAGATGGGCGTAGCTCACGTTGTCCCGCTTTCCAAGCAGGCAGTTGCAGTACTTGAGGAACTGCGACCGGTCACGGGGAATGGACGCTACGTGTTTCCGTCCGTTCGGAGTTCAAGGGATCCAATGAGCGAGAACACTGTCAATGCCGCGCTTCGTCGCTTGGGCTACGGGACGGACGACATGACCGGACATGGGTTCCGGAGTATGGCTTCCACTTTGCTTCATGAGATGGGATGGACATCCGACGCGATCGAAAGGCAGCTTGCCCATTCTGAAAGAAATCCCATCAAAGCCGCCTACAATCGAGCGGAACACTTGCCTGAGCGCAAGAAGATGATGCAGGCGTGGGCAGACTACTTGGATAAGCTGAAGGGGAAAGGTCAGCCGCACCTAAAGTTGGTGGGCTGACTCTCCGTTTTTATGTCTTAGATTGCCCTGCGCGGCTGCTGTCGCGCAGGGCGCTATCGACCCATAGCGGCCATTGGTGCGGCCGCCGAGCCTGCCGCTGGGTCCGGTTATACGCCGGCTTGTTAGCCGGACCCGGTCACCCTAAGATCAAGCTGTATCAAGGGAAAAGCCCTCCATACGGTGCTTTGAGGGCGAGTCGTATAACCGGACCTACGGGTCCGTCTATTAGGTAATTGGCGTTCATGAGCAAGGTCATTGGTCGATTGGTTAAAGCAATGGCGCTGCTGATCGGAGTGCCTGCCGTGGGGTTGTTTGCTTACGACATGATTGCCGTGCGCCCGCATCTTGGTCTGATTCAGGACGTGCTCGCTCAGGCAAACCCAGAGGACGCAGCTCCTCCACAGCTCATTCGCGAGCTAATCGATGCAAACACGGGTTCGCCGGCACCACATGCAATCCGTCTGGCCATCTCACTCGTCTACTCAGATCTGGCAGAGGATCAATCTCATGTGCGCGACATGCTGTGGCGGATTCTCTTGCCAATGCACCTCAAAGAGTTGGAGTTGTATGTGCTATACGCAACGCTCGCCTACAACGGTAAAGACCATGGCCTTAGTAAGTTCGCGCAACGCCAGTACGGTCAATCGCTGGGCCATTTATCGCCAACGCAGGCAGCTGCGACCGTCGCCGTAACTCATGCGCCTACGCTGTACATATGTGATCCTGACAGGTTGGCTCGGCGGGCAGATGCACTCCTGCGCAGGGCTGGGCATGCACCCTAACAATTCATTCAAGCCGAACCCGCTTCGCGGGTCGGCTTAATTCCGGAGTTAGGGCGCATGAGCAAGACCGGCTTCATCTTGTGCTTTCTCTACTCGTTGATCGCCGGTCTTTGCGTCTGGGCTTCGGTCAGTTCCACAGGAGATACTAAAGGCGAGTTCGTTCTTCTGCAGCTGCCGCTTGCGTTGCAGCTGGCTGCTTTGGATTGGTTGGGCTTGAGTTCCGCTTTGTCCAATCTGCCCTGGGTGGCGGCCTACATGCTAATTGGCCTTCCCACACTTGCTCTGCTTTACAGCGTCGGCTGGGCACTTGGAAAGCTGGTTCAGACAATGAGTCTTCGGGGGGGGGCGTCGTAAGCCCTAATAGTTCATTCAAGCCGATCGCTGCTTCGCAGTGTCGGGCATAGTTCTGGCGTTGAACGGCCGCTTCTGGCCTTGGATTCAACCGATCGACGCAACAGTTTGTCGGTATCGCTCGCCAGGTGTTTCGTAACCTAGTGTTTTCCGTGGCCGCTCATTCAGTTCCCGAGCTACCGCATCAAGCTTGGCTTGGGAGATATTGGCAAGACTGATGCCTTTGGGGAAGTACTGCCGCAGTAACCCGTTGGTGTTCTCGTTGCTACCACGCTGCCAAGGATGGTGCGGATCGCAGAAGTAGACCTGGATATCGGTCGCCATGGTAAAGCTGCGATGCGCAGCCATCTCTTTCCCGCGATCCCACGTAAGTGACCGGTACAGCTCCCGAGGGAGACGGCGCGCATTCTTGATCAGCGCTTTGACTACGGTGGAAGTGTCTTTTCCATCCAACTTAACGAGCATTACATACCGCGTCTTCCGCTCTACCAGAGTCGCAATCTGGCTTTCACGATCGCCAAACAGCAGGTCGCCTTCCCAGTGGCCAGGGACCGCTCGATCCTCGACTGAGGCGGGACGTTCACTGATCGATATCGTGTCCTTGATCCTGCCGTGATCAGCTGTTTTTTGCGTGTGGTGGCGCGAGCGACGCATGCCGCGGGTCCGGCGCAAATGCGCCAAAAGCTCTTGTTTAAGGGCGCCGCGAGACTGGATGTACAACGTGCGATAGATCGTCTCGTGGGACACCTGGCAGCTCATGTCGTTTGGATACAGGTGCTTCAGCCAGCCAGCGATTTGCTCTGGTGACCACTGTCGCCGCAACTTGCCGGCCACCATCTTCGCCAAGGCTCGATGAGTTGTGAGCTTACAGGGCTTGGGCCGCCGAGCCCGCTCCCAAGCGCGCTCGTCGGCTTGATTTGCTCGATAACCTTGCGTCCCATGATTGCGCCGCAGCTCGCGGCTGACTGTCGACGGGGCTCGGCCTAGTGAGGCTGCTATTGCACGCATAGACCTCCCAGCTGCGATGCCACGGGATACCTCTTCGCGCTCAGCCAAGGTCAGCGTCCGTGCCGAACGCCTCCGCAATGGGGGACGAATGCCGCCGGACTCAGAAAGGATCCCTCGGACCGAGCTGTGATGTCGATCAAACAGCGCTGCTATCTGGTGCAGGGACTCGCCGCGCTGCCAGCGATCCCACATCAGCGACTTCTGGCTATCGGTGTAGTGCATCCGCTGTCGGTACTTCATCTGCAACACTCCCGCTGCCTATGGCAGCCCTAGTGTGTTGCATCGATCAATTGAATCCGCCGCCGGAAGCGGACATTGCGCTAGTGGTCGATTTCCTACCACCAGAAAGATGACGTTGCGGATGAATCCTCACGAATCTAGATCCGCATATTTAGTCCCATCGGATACAACGTGGAAGTCTTGATCAGTTGCCTTTCGATCATATTGGCTGAGGCCTCAGGGATCCCATAAGCCGAGATGTCGTGCACACAGATCACGTTCTGGCCCTGCATCGCCCGCATAGCCTCGTGAAAACGGCGGTTCGAGTTCTTTTCCAGAGCATCTTCAACGTGCTCCATGTATCTCTGCTGCCACGAGGGCCGGGATCGGCCGACATAGCTCATGCCTTTGATCGTCTCGTAGCCGATACGGCTTTTGGTGAAAACAAACGCCTTTAATTGCTCTTCTGCAGTTCCACTCTTTTGAATTCTCTCAAGCTCTTCTTGAGTGAAAAGCGGCCGTTTGTAGGTATGCCGATAGACGATGTGATCACCGGTAGGTGTGTACTCCGTCGAGCAGTAAAGCAGGGGCACGCACACCAGTGTGCCGCCTCCGAACAAGCGATGTTTGCTTTCAGCGAAAAAACTGACCCCGCTCATCTGGCCGGGCTCCAGCATCAAAGTGAAAATCGAAGACCCGGTGTCCACGTCGTGATGGCCGACAAGCCGGATACCCGTGTGCGGGACTCCTGTGGTCGCTGAATCACGAAGTTCGCCCTTGAGGACATTCACACCTTGGTACCGCATGACCGCGTCCATGGCGACATGGCGAGCACCATTGCCGCGCTACCGATGAAGTAACAATGGCAAAGTTCTTGAACGATGAGCATGTTGTGCTCTATGCAGAGTTCCGGAAGAGCGGTTGCACGGCCTCTCCTGGAGTGAGGCAGCAGTTCGACAAGATCACTAAGGATATGCTGGCGAACGCGCGTTCGACGAAAGTCGTGGCTACCCTGATTCGAGCCCAGTTGGGCCTTCCCGAGTTGGAGTGAGCCAAATAGCTCTGGCGGGCTTGGCCCGCCAGAGCGATGCACCTGCGCTATCGGGGGCTTAGATCAGTGCCGGTACAGTTCCCTGAGCTTCTCAAGCTGTTCGCTGGTAGCCAGCTTGCTCTTGATCCTATCTAGGACGGCTTCGATTTCGTTGCGGTGCTCCGCTTCATTCGCGACCCCTGCAGTTGCACGCAGAGCGCGCCTGGAAAGGATTGCCAACGTGCGGAGCGTTTCGGATCGCTGTGAGTGATTTAATGAGCAGCTGGATCGCGCCATTTCTCCCTCGAGATCATCGAGGTCGGCTCTTGCATCGTCGTATTTCACGGCTGCGCTCCGAGCGCAGAGTGCGCTCTATCCGTACACCATAGGCTCTTTGAACCCGGCGGGTGTGACGATGCCCGATGTGTCTTGGGACGCAGGACAATTTGCATTGCCCGGGTTGCAAGCGATTAAAGTGGTACTTGGTTCTTCTGAGCGTAGAAAAGGATCGTGTCCTGATCCTCAGCGGCTGCTTTCATCGATCCGGCCCATCTGATGACTGCGCCTTTGTTCTGAATCAGGTCGCCCAGCTCGAGGCAGAGGCAATCTGCACAAGGCTGCCCGCCTGGACTGGGTGCGCTACAGATGCGGCAGGGGAGCATCGTCGTCAACAAAGGCGAACGGAGCTGGTACGTGATTCTAGTCATCAGATCTTTGGACTTATTTACAGCGGTCAATCGTCACCTCAAAAAAAATGGCTCCACAAATTGTGTGGATGCTGCTAAGCAGCGCATCGTGGATGATACGTGAGTGAGCCTGTACGCTTTCCCGCGACAGGCAATGTGGGGTGACGCACCCTATAATGGGTCGTGCCGTACACAAATGCCGACGCTCTTGAGTCACTCAGGGAGAAGATTCCCACTTTTCGCTGCGTAGTGGGTTGCCATGATTGCTGCGGACCGGTCACCGCATCATCAGAAGAGGTGGCCAGGCTGCCAGCCAAAAGCGCTGAAGAGCATGGGCGTGCATTGTCAGAGCTCAGCTGCCCCTACCTGGGCAGCAATGGCTGTGAGGTGTACGCGGAGCGGCCATTGATCTGCCGACTATTTGGAACCTCGCCTCGACTCCCTTGCCCGAATGGCATGAGGCCTATCTACATGGTCGACGAGGCTACGGAACACGAGGTCCACAGCTTCCTACGCAGGACTCGGCAGGTGCTGCTTTGAGAGGAGGCAGTCGCGCTGCTCAAAAGCGCTGATCTGTGCATAAGCCCGGCGTATGACCGCATGGAGGCTGCAAATGACCTGCACCTCGTTATCGGCTCCATGGACTTGTTCCATTATCGTTCCTGTCAGCGCCCGCAGTTGGTTTAGCTTATCGATGCGCTCCTGAGGTCGAAGGTGTGTTCCTTTGACCGTTATGTCGTAGGCAAGGCTGTCGAATTGGTTGCGTAAGCTTTCGTAGCTCATAGCAGTGCCAAAGGGTGGGGTAGGGCAATGCTCGCGCTAGAAGCAACTGCGATCTATGCGGGATGCCCCTGGTCGCAGGTAAGGGAATTCTGACGGGGCTGGTTGTAGCCCTTTCCTGTTCAGCATACGATCCAAGGCCAACTGCCAAGGAATAGGGCGATGAGGAAGCTTCTGGTGTTGGCTGTTATTTGTGTCGCGGCCTGGTACGGGTACGCCAAGGTCCGACCGGCCGCCAATCAATACAGCCAAGCGCCGGCTCCTGCTCAAGCCACAGCTCCTGCCGCCGAGCGTTACAAGTGCGATGGTCGAACCCACTGCTCTGAGATGCGCTCATGTGCTGAAGCGACGTACTTCATCCAGCACTGCCCAACACGAAGATGGATGGGGACGGAGATGGGGTGCCCTGTGAGAGGCAGTGGTGTAGATAGTCACATCCGAAAGAATGAGCCCCGTGCTCGCCATTTCACGTGATTGCTGTGCGGATGGTTCTTGCTGGAGTGGTGGGTGCCTTGTGAGTACTTGCGGAGGAATAGGCCAAGTGGCCGTCATGGGAGCATTGCAGTTCGCACGATATCGTTGAGCTTTTCAATGTAGTCACTTGCGTCGGCCCACTCCTGCAACATTCGGCCATCCATCATCACAAATGTAATATCACTAAGGGAGAGTTTTAGCCGCTGTTCATTTGCGCCGCTTGTAAATCCAGAAAGCGATACAAGCACTCCAATCTTGCAGTTCCCCGATTTAGTCTGGATAACTGTATGGAGCTTGCTGACTACCTCTTGACCCTGTTTTTCTTTCCGGTTCTTTGCTTCAACAACAATGAACGGAGCAGCCTTGTGCGCCCAAGCATGATTGGGATTAAAAGCCCGTAACTGAATCAGGGCGTCCAATTCTTCATTTGTCGTATGGTAGTTACAACGAACAACGTTAAAGTCGACAACTTGGGAAAACATGAAGTGCAGCAACCACTCGAGTGTCTTGCCCTTAAGAGAGGTTGTATGAGCATCTTCGCATCGACGAAGGCCGTTAAAAACGATTTTTGATCGAGCTTCTTGAGTTACAGGAATTTGCTCGATAGCCAAGGCCTTTAGTAAGGGCAAGAATCCATCTGATACGGCGACTTCATCGAACAGAAGCACCTCAACATCGAGGTCCGAGAAGAGAATTAGATTGGTTGAAGAGTTGATAGAGGCGATCGTGCATATGCAATGCAAGACGTGGCCAGCTTCTTTTGCAGCTCGCATACGTTTTTGCAAAAAAAATGGTACCTCGGCTCCGATAATTAGAACTGCAACGCTAGTGCCGTGTACAAAGTCGGGTAGCCAAGCGAGCTCGCCCAGCTGCAAAGGCTTGTTAGGAACCTGCCAATCGCGCAGCTTGCCCGACTGTAGGGTTGATATCAGTATGTTGCGATCCATCGCTTGCCTCAAAGTTCTTGCAGTTCGGATGCGAGCTTCGTAGCAATGTCTCGTATTCTCTGTCGCTCACCCTCATTTGCTGCTTTTCCGAGAAGGCGTTTGAAGGCTGCAACCATGCCCTCTGCACGAGCCTGGAGCTTATCTGCTTCCACGGTCACCATTACGGTGTCTTCATATGCTTCGGTGACAGATAGATTCTTGTCATCGATCAGCTGAAGAATTTTGTCGTCGATGAGATTGGACTGGCCTCCCGCGTCCTCTGCGGCCTTGTGCACTATATACTTTGCGTTGCGTACGCTCACGACATCCGAAATCGCGCCACTCCGGCGCTTGTCAAGGAACCGTTCGAGAAGGACGCTATCGCCGTACTTATGGAAAATCTCAGGTCGTGCAGATTTGAGCGGAAGGATAAATGACTTCCATACCTCATGAAAGAAGTTAAGGCCAACCTCTCCTTTCTCGATGGCCTCCCGAACTTCACCCCCCAAGCCTAGCGCGAATTTATAGCGCTCGATTTGCTGTGTCGACAGGCCGGTCTTTTGATGTAGAAGTTTGTCGTCGGTAATCCCTGTAGCCTCCATTAACCTTTTCAAGGCGTGAGCAGTCGGAACTTCTTTCCACTGCTCGCGAACGAGGTGGATATTGAACATCTGGGTTAGTCGTTCGCCCTCGTTCCCCGAGGCAACGATCAAAGCGGGTATGTGCTCAAAACCAAGTTGCTGAGCCGAACGCCACCTGCGTTCCCCATCCAGCAATCTGTAGCCGCCCTCGTCGACCTCGTAGACCACGATCGGGACGAGAATTCCGACTTGGTCAATAGACTCCGCAAGTCTGTCTAGCTCCTCTTGTGGGAACTGCTCGCGTGGATTGCCTGGATCGGCATGGACGTCTGATACCTTGATTCGTTCGGTAGTTGACATGCTTCAATTACCCGCGTGGTTGGTGATGATGACTTCAGTGTCTATTTTTCGCTTCTCTGCAAAACCAGCGACGTTCCGTTGCACCTTGGCGTACCTTACGAACCAGCCATCTCCTAGAAGCTCGGCCTCAGGGCTCTCTGCATAAGAGACTACAAATCTTGCCCCTCTGCTGTCGATGTAACGTAGCAGCTCGCGCAGCCGACGAAGATCATCTTGTCCAAAGGTTTGCGCAGAGTACTGAGCGAATACGCGCCTGTTGCTCACAGCGTACGGCGGATCCAAATAAACGAAATCACCGGCCCGGACGTTCTCAGTAACGAACGATTCGAAATCCTGACAATGCAACTCTGCGCTTCTGAGCCTTGCTGCTGTGGCAATCCAATCGTTGAGGGGAGGAAATGTGCCTGTACCGGAAGCGGCATAGGGAACATTGAAGTAACCCCGAGAATTTGTCCGATAGATGCCGTTGAAGCAATAGCGATTCAGATAGAAGAACCTCGCGGCGCGATCGAACTGTCCTAGGTCTTTTGGGTCCTGTGCTCGCAACTCGTAATACAAATCAGCAGATTTGCGCATGCCTTGCAAGCTGTCATGTAGAAGCCTTGGATGATCACGCATTACGCGCAGCGCGAGGATAAGCTCGGCGTTGGTGTCATTGAGCAGCGCCTGGTTAGGGCATAGACGGAAGAATAGACACGCAGAACCGGCAAATGCCTCCAGGTAACGGGCGCCTTCATTCCAGTGCGGGGTTAGCTCATCAAGAAGCTTGCGTTTACTCCCGGCCCAACGGATCGGCGGACGGATAGTTGGACTGCTCATCCTGTTAATCACCCCGTGTCCTTCTTTCGTTCATCCATGTGCAGTTGTACTCAGGCATTAAGGTTGCATCGCATTTGGGTGAGCGCCAGCGTTCTAGGGTTGGGGTAGGCGATTCTCGCAGGTAGGTCGTCATTCTAGGTTGGAGGGGGCGCAAGTACCAAGTAGGCGCCAAATGACCGTGGCTGCCCAATGCAGAGAGCAGATGTCTCCTGTATGTGACTGTTCTGTAAGGAGTGCTCCCAAGAACTCGAATCTGAGTGCGAGGGCTTATGGTTCTTTTGGTAGTTAGCTTGAGGGGGTTGCACGGCCACGGTGCATCTTGTCGTCTCGTCTTTTAGAGGTGGAGCTTCCGCAGTAGGCGGGTCGGCATGAATCTCGGAGGCTCCTCCAGCCCAGTTGGGAGTGGCAAAGAACTTGCCAAGCTCTACGTTTTCTAGGCGCTGTCTTTGCGGAGAGGGGGGCGAGGAAAAAACTGACCAAAAAACTGACCAAACGCTGCCAAAACATGCCCAATCAGGCCCGATCGACACCATGGAACGAAAAAGCCCGCCGAGCGTAAGTGCTTGGCGGGCTTCGTTTTTCTGTCTTTTCATCGGGGCTGGCAGTCAGCCTATCGGCGACAGTGCACCCTCGGTGAGGCTGGCCACCTCCAGCCAGTCCTGCGGCGTCGCCGCGGCCGCGCTGCAGGACTGGCTTGTCCGGACTGGCATCAGCCCTGGCACTGTCCTGCAGCGTACAGTCAGCTCAGCCGGACGCGACTTCTGGCACGGCTCAATCCAGTAGCTCGATGTCTGTCTTTGGCCGGAAGTTGCCGTTCGGCGTGTCGAGCTTAAGTGTTTGGCCTCATCGAGATGCTGTCTTTGATTGAAACTTGTTTCAGACCCTTAGTACTACGTTGAAGCAGGATCCTCCTGCTTTGTGTGTGCGCCGCGCATCGGCGTATCGCTTCGAGTGCTAGGCATGAGAGACAAATCCGAGTTCCTCTACTGCGTCTTCATCGTGGCTGCGGCCATCTTGTCGGCCGTAGCCCGTTGTTCGTTCACACGCCCCGACCAGTTCGGCCGCGATTCCCACGACTAACCAACCATCCAGATAGACCCACAAGGCCCGGCATTGTCCGGGCCTTGTGGGTTGTGCCGTCAATGAAAGGAGATCGAGATGCATCACGTTGAAACCATGGCTTATGCCGGCCAAGTTCCATGGCATGGCATCGGTAGCCAGTTGGCTCCAGGTCAGTCCATCGAAGTCTGGCGCGAGCGCGCCGGCATGAACTGGTCCTTGGAGGAGGCCGAGGTGCGATTTGCCGCTGAGGCTGAAGATCAGTATCCAGTGCGGGCATTCCCCGGACAGAAGGTGCTTTATCGCTCTGACACCAAGCGACCATTGGCCGTGGTGTCCAAACGCTATCAAGTAGTTCAGCCGCGGGAGATCCTTGAGTTCTACCGCGACCTGACGCGGTACAGCGGCTTTGAGCTGGAGACAGCAGGCGTGCTTCGTGGAGGGCGGAAGTTCTGGGCATTGGCCCGTACTGGACAGGGTGTGGCCCTGAAGGGCCAGGATCAGGTGAATGGCTATCTTCTTCTGGCTACGGCCTGTGACGGAACGCTGGCTACCACCGCCCAGTTCACCTCAGTCCGTGTGGTTTGCAACAACACCCTGCAGATCGCTGTTGGGGATCGAATCGGAGCCATCAAGGTCCCGCATCGCAGTGCCTTCGATGCTGACAGGGTCAAAAGCCAGTTGGGTATCGCTGTTGAGGGCTGGCATGGCTTCGTGGAGCGGATGCGGATCCTCTGTGAGACACCTGTGAACCCTGATTCGGTCGATGGGGTTCTGCGGAGTTTGCTCACGTATCCGGCTGCTCAGAATGGGAAGGCAGTCGTGAATGAGCAGGCTGTTGCCAAGGTCCGGGCGCTGTATGACGGGCAGGGGAGGGGAGCTAGCTTGAAGACCAGCAGGGGCACCGCCTTCGGCCTCTTAAACAGCATCACCGAATTCGTGGACCATCATCGACGGGCGCAGAGTACGGAGAACCGCTTGGATGCAGCCTGGTTCGGCCAAGGGGCATTGCTAAAGCAAAAAGCTTGGAAGGAACTGTTAGGGGAAGCCGCATGAACGTATCGCTGCAGAAGCAACGCCTGGCAGAGCCACCTTGCGGTTTGAACGACCGTGACAGCTCCGTCCTCTCCCAAGCACTGGAAATCCTAGAGAGCAGAGCAATGGTCAGTGGCCTTCTATTGGGAGATCCGGATGTAGCTGGAAGGTTCTTCCGCCTGCGTCTCGGACATGAGATCCGCGAGCACTTCGAGGTGGCGTTCCTCGATGCCCGTAACCGCCTGATCGCCGTAGAACGGCTGTTCTCAGGTTCCATAGATGGTGCTGAGATCCATCCGCGGATTGTCGTCCAACGTGCCTTGGCGCTGAACGCAGCAGCGGTCCTACTGGCTCACAACCACCCTAGCGGGCATTGCGAGCCGTCAGCAGCGGATCGAGCCATCACCAAGCGGTTGAAGGAAGTACTGGCGATGGTGGAAGTGAGGGTCGTCGACCACCTTGTGGTGTCGGCAAGCCAAGGTACTTCGATGGCTCAGCTCGGGCAGATCTGAAGGCCCGGATATTTAGGAGAACAGCATGAAGGAAACGGAAACGTCCTGGTCATCAACCAGGGCGGCAATAGCTCGTGCCAAAGCGGCTGATCTAGACCGACAGGCCCGGGAGGTAGAGTGCTCAGCTGCCGATGGAAACTGGCGCATGAGGGCGCGGGGTAGAGAGGCTGCGGAACGTCTACGGCGAATGGCAGGTCGCTACTTGGTGAAGGCCCTGAAACTCGAAGAAGGGCTAGATGCCCGGCTTACCCAAGATCTCTTCGAGTAGTGCTTTCCGGCGTACTGCTGGGAGGCTAGCAAGAGCGGCCAAGGCCTGAGCGAGACGAGCCTGCTGTACTTCGCTTTCATCACCTATCAAAAGGATCGCGTCTGCCATAGCGGCGGATGACGCCAGCAAGTACGCGGCCGGCACCTGAAGAGCATCAGCCAACGAAAACAGTGATTCCAAACTTATGGCCATGGACTCGCTCTCGTAGCGGCTTATGCGTGCCGAGGCAGTGTCCTTATCAAGTCCCATTCGAACTCCGACTTCGCGTTGGCTAAGCCCTCGAAGCAGTCGGGCTTGGCGCAGACGCGCAGCCACCACGCCTCGGGGTTCGAGGGCAGGGCCGGCCATTAGCAGGAGGTGACCGATGTAGTCATGCCAACAGGATGACGGATGATCTACGCCCCGGGTAGACTCTACGTATCACGTAAGTTTATTGCAAGTTTTGAGCTCGGCTCTGTGTTCGCTAACGGCGTTGTAGGGGAATCGAGCGGTCATGTTGAGGAGGGAAGAAGTGGGAGAGCTATGGCCATGGATATAGCCGGCATAACGAATGGAGGCACATCGATGGCTCGTCCTCAGGAGAGGGCCTGATGGCAGATGAAAATCACTACGAAGTCCTCGGGGTACGCCCCGAGGCACCAGTCTGGGAAATAGAACTGGCCTACAAGGGCCGACGGAGCCAATACCACCCTGACCGATACGCCGCAGGAGACGAGGTCGCCGTCGCATGGGCGACCGCCAAGATGCAGGCCGTGAACAAGGCCTATGCAGTCCTCAAGGACCCGGACCAACGCGAACGCTTCGACCGTAGCCAAGCGTCGGCGAAGCCTGCTGATCCAGGCCCCCGGAAGGAACGATCCAAGGCCCCAGAGCCTCCACCGCTCCGCTCACTTCGAGAGGCCCTGGAAGGGCTCGAGTTCAGCAATGAGCCCTTCGAGCGGGTGTTCGTGGCTCCGAACATCCCAAGGAAGAAGCTCCAGGGCGCTCTGCACAGCTACGGGGAGAGGCTGCGGGCCCAGGACGTTGTCGTGCTCATCGACGACACCGTGTTCGGCGGTGCCAGGGAAGGCGTGCTGATCACCGAAACCCAGATTCGGTGCAAGGCCAAGTTCGAGCAGGCTGAGATCCGGCTACTGGGTTGTCTGACCGAGATCACCGTCCACGGTGCGCACATCCGGATCCATGGCGAGCCCTTCATCACGTTGAGTGTTCCCAACGCCGATGACCTGCGACGGCTGTTCAGAGCCGTCAGCCATTACTTGCAAGAAACCAACTGATCTCAACCAACAGGGGAATGACATGAGGTACCTGAAAGGCCTTTACGGCGTGCCTGCGCATCGCGGCCATCTCTTTCGATATGTGGGGCCGCTAAGCGTACAAGGGTCTTTTCTACAACTTAGGACAGGGTTTGATCTGGCCGGTAGTGGTCTTCCCTTCCCTCGGAAAGATGATCGGCGCTGTGGTTTGAATCTTGGCGGCTTTCGCCGTCCTCGTGCAGGTGAAGAGGCGATAGGCATGAGCCTTTGGAAACCAGCACTTATCCCGATGCTGATGGTCGTTCTGGCACTCAGTGCATGCAGCAGCGAGCTCGACAAATTGCGCGGCAAATTCGTCGATAACTGCGTGGCCGGCGGTGCACCGAAGTCAAGCTGTAAATGTGCCTTTGACAAGCTGCAGCAACACTACGGGGAACAGGGGCTGCTGGCTATCGAGAAGCAGAGTGTTCCGCCGCCCGATCTTTCCGATCGGCTCTTTGCAGCAGCGGGCCAGTGTCGAAGCCGCTGACGGATCTTGGCGCCATGTTCAAGAAATAGAGCGCCGACCAGACCGCTGGATAACTCCTGCGGCCGAGCGTCGGCCACCCGCCCATACAAAAAGGAACTTCATGAAACGTATCAACTACGTTGCAGCCATGCTTGCTGCGCTTCTTCTTGGTGGTTGCAGCAAGCCAGTCCTGGACTGGCGCAATGCAGAACTGAGTAACGGCAAGATCTATGAATCCGGCTCCAACGAACCATTTGATGGAAGGGTGACCGGTGTACCGCACAAGCAGCTAGAACCGCTTTTGGGCTCTCTGAGAACCATCCTTCAGAACCTCAATACCAATCAGACCACCAGCATGACCGCACTGCTGGGCAACTTGAACTATGTCTGCGATGTGGAGGTGGAAGAAGGATTGGTAGGTGGCCAGTACACCTGCCGCTATCCGCAGTCTCAGGTTGTCGCCTACGAAGGCAAGCGGACCGACGGTGGTCTGGACGGGGAGACAGTGTTCCACACGAAGACAGGCAGTCCTGGCGTCATCCTGACGATGCAGAACGGCCGCGTGGAAGGGCCGATCAAAATCTACTTCGCCGAAAAGCCTGGGCAACTCTCCTACCAAGCGACGGCTGTGAACAATGGTCTGGAAGGAGAGGCGGTCAGCTACTACCTCAACGGCCAGGTCAAGGTAAAGGCCAACTTCAAAGGCAGCGTGCCTGTAGGGCTGTGGGAAGCCTATTGGGAAGAGAGCGGAGCCGTCTCGGAGCGGGGTCTGTACGAAGGCGGAAAGCTGGTCTCGCAGACCCACTATCTCCAAGACGGCACGGAGTACATCACGGAACCGGAGATGTGGGCGCTCCATCGCTCGATCTCGGAAAGTGATGATTTCACTCTGACACCCAAACAGGATGTTCTGCTTACAGAGGCAGAGAAGCGATACAACGCAGTGCGCCTGCTGACGCCGGCCCAGCGCGAAGCGAGGTATCAGGCGGAGCAGGAGAGCATTCGGGCTGACAAGATCGCTCGCGGTCTGGATCCGGACTGTTGGGTCTGTGACGGATCAGACAAGAGGAACTGATGCGGTAGTGAAGGAAGATAGCGGGCGTGCACAAGCACGCCCGCTCCATGCGTGTGGTTAGTTTTTTCCAAAACGACTCCAGGAGAGGGTATGAAGAAGGTAGATATGTTGGTGGGAGCCATGTTGGCCGTACTGGCGCTTGTAGGTTGCAAGAAGGAAGCGGCTCTCACCCAGGCCGGTGACATCAACCTAGCCGGATGCGAAGTGCCGGCAGGTTTGACGGCTGCACAGGCGGAGGCGGTCAGCTGCGGACCTACGCAGGCAGAGCCACAGATCGCAGCAGAGCCCTCAGTAGCTGCCTCGGATGAGAGCGTTATCAATGAAGCACTGGCTCGGCAGGCTTTCATGTTTGATCAGGCTGATGAGAACGTAGAAGCGAGGAAGTTCGCCGAGGGCGACCTCAATGGCGACGGTGTCAGCGATAGGGCCGTGTTGTTTGTACTGGAGGCGACCAATGGCGGTAATGCTTATGCCACGCATCTGGCTGTATTTGTTAGAGAGGCTGGCGCATTGACGTATGCCGACTCACTGCCGGTGTCTGGGTACGGTGAGGGCGTTCAGGGTTTCACGGTCCAAGAAGGAGGGGTTGCGATGAAGATCCTGGTACAGGGGCCTGACGATGCCACCTGCTGTCCCTCAGTGGAGAAGAATGTCAGCTACGTTCTTCATAACGGGAAGTTGACTGAGGCTAAGCCTGCCAGTGCAGCCTACTGATTCAACTGATGCTCGGAGCGTGATGAGTAGTTTCTTACTCCCATGTGCATAAGGTATGAGAGAAGCCGGTCACTAGTACTTACACAACCCTCAGCCAACGACATGCACTAGATGCAATAGAAGGGAGGGGGGAATGCAGAGCGCGCACTTACCGTTTCTCCAAATCCATCAGGCTGAGCAGTTTTCAAGCCACCCCATAGAGGCCAGTGACCAACGTCACTGGCCTTTCTTCGTTCCAGACAATGAGGGTCACCGTGTCAACATTTCATCTAGAGGTAAAGACTGGCGCCAAGGGCAGAGCCGTAGGACATAGCGCCTATATCTGTCGCGAAGGAAGGTATCGGTCACGGGAGGACTTGATCGACGTTGGGTTCGGGAACCTACCTTCTTGGGCAGAGGGAAGTGCCCGAGCGTTCTGGGCCGCAGCGGATGCACACGAGCGCATGAATGGTGTCGCGTACAGGGAGTTCATCGTTGCGCTTCCAAACGAGCTCGTCGGCATCCGGTCGAGAGAGCTGGTGCAGGATCTCATTCACTTCCTGGCGGGAACGAAGACCTACGAGTACGCGGTGCATGTACCCGAGGCGTCCCTCGAAGGAGGAATGAATATGCACCTGCATCTGATGGTGTCAGATCGCATGCCGGATGGGTTCCAACGATCCGCCCGGCAGATGTTCCGGAGGTACAACTCCTATAGGCCTGAAACAGGCGGATGCAGGAAGGATGCGTGCGGCAGAACGAGCGTGCAGGTAAGTGAAAGCTTGATTGAAACTCGCCAAATGGTTGCGAGCATCATTAACGAACACTTGCAGCGCAATGGCATCACGGAGCGTGTTGATCACCGGACATTGAAGGAACAGGGTGTTGGACGCAGGGCGGAGCGTCATCTGGGGGCGTTCCGTATCCGGGGCATGTCGGAGAACGAGCGGTCGGCCTACGTGGATGCCCGCCAAGCCATGCGGGGGCAAAGGGTGCTTTAAGGATGGTGGGGCAGGGAGCCCAGAAAACCGTGCGACTTTGCCCCAACTGGGGCATTGTCGCATCGTGTGCATGTGCTTCCGGTCTGAAAAGGCCGGGGCCGCTTCCTTCTGGTAGTCACCAGGACAGAGAAAGGCCGCTCCTCTCGGAGCGGCCTTTCTTGTGCGGGACGGCTGGGGTCAAAGCGCCCCGGGACGATCAAAGAAGGCGGGGTTGAGCTCAATGACGAGCTTGCCACGTCCGTAACGGCGTTCAGGTACTACGCGGATGACATCCTCCTCCTCCAGTAGGTCCAGTGCGGCAACAAAGCGTGCCTGATGGCGAACAGGGCCGTCCTTGCGAACGTCATTGCGGTAGACCCAGGTGCGACCGCGGGTCCAGTACTTCCTGCGCATGCACCCTATCAAGGCCCGGGCGTCCTTCTCGTCTTCTGGAAGGTCGTTGTGGTCGCCGAACTTATCGAGGAACTCATCGTGATAGAAGCGTGTGACGTTGATGGCACGCTGCAGCGTCGCACGCTCGATAACCTCACCTTCGATACCCTCAAAGTGGTGGAAGATGCCGGCGATACGGCTGGCGATCTCCATGGTCTTGGAGGCCGCATCACGGATGCTGTGGTAGGCGCGGCCCTCTGCGAGCTGCGGTTCGATGATGTCGTAGACCTCCTTCCACAGTGCCTTGGCATCGGTCGAGAAGCGCAGCACCTTCTTGCTGTAGTTGCCATCGGCATGGCGGTGGTCGCGAGCTTCTAAGAGCGCGGTCATGCGCTTGTGGAAGGCCAGCACGTTAGCGCCGTGCGCCGGCTCCTCGTCGGTCAGCTCCTTGGCAGCACGGTAACCCTGGGTTGACTCGGGATGGCAGAACACGAAGCGAGCAAGAAACCCGGATGCCCGTGCCGTACTGTTCTTCATCTTCAGAAAATCCTGAAACAGATCCTCCTGGATCATGAAGCTGAGCGTCAAGCGCGGATCCGTGACCTGGACTACCTCGTCAGCGCGGTCCAGCATGAGCAGCGAAGGAGCATCCCACAACTTGTTCAGGGTTGCAGAGTTGCGGAACGCGCCGCTCTTCAGGAGCGTTGCTCCCTCATCGCTAAGCATGGCGATGGACTTGCCATCACCCTGCACCGCATTGATCAAGCCCCGCTCGGTGGCGTCCTGCACAATGATGCGAGTGCATTCAGGCTTCACGGGTTCGGCTGCCTTGTGTACGGCAAAGCGCTGACGCAACTCGGCGGTGTCATCACCCTTGGCGATCGTGCTCGTAATCAAGCGATTGATCGCTTTGCTCTCGATCTCCCAAAAGCCGTGGTCGACTTCGTACTGCTCCGCTGCAGCTTTGTACACATTGGCATACGACAATTCATAGTCGTAGATCGGCTTCATAACCAGCTTGTCCGTGGCCGTCTTGCGCTCGCCGGATTCCGCGACGGTGGCAAGATACAGCGCACAGGGCGTTGTTGCGCCATAAGGCAGCATGACATCGACGTCGGACTGGCATGCGATCGACATGCCGGTCAGGAACGACGTGGCAACCAGGGCATCCGGTGCCTGGATGGTCTCCATGGTTTCCTCAATGGCCAGTGCAACCGGCTTGTAAAACTCGTTCACCGGGAACGCGAAGGTGGGGATGTGCTTGGTCATTAGAGTGCCTTGTCGGTGCTGGAGGTGGAGGCGGAGGCGGCCTGCGCTGCCATGAGTTCCTTGAAACGGGCGGGGTGCAACTTCAGGCCCTGGGTCTCCAGCACCTCCAAGATTGCCTTCTGGCTCACCTGCTTGTTCAGCAGTTCCACGATGGTCGGGTACAGCAATGCAAACAGCTGGGCTTTCTGATGCTGCTGCTTGGGCTGCAGTGCCTTGAGTGCATCCGTGCAGCGGCTGGCCTGGTCCAGCAGGCGGTCGTCTATATTCGCGACGGAGTTCGTATCCGAATTCATCTGCCTTCCCCTTACCGTGCCGGCTGCGCGGCAGCGCAGGCCAAGACATACGCCATCACTTCCGAGCGCCACCACGCGGTAGGCGAACGGTCGGAGGTGCCGAGCTTGAAAGGCTTCGGAGCGCGGGCGTCGTACGCCGGCAGGCGCGCATTGAGGCGGGCATACCAAGTACTCTTGGACAGGCCGACGATCGACAGGACCTCGGGCAGGCGGATTGCCTGGTCCAGGGCAGGTGCGCCCTGGAGCGACTGAAGGATTTCCTGCAGGCGCTGCAGGGCGGACTGGTCTACAAGCAGCGCGTCACAGTTGGACGCGCTGCGGAGGGCTTCCTTCGACAGGGGAGCGTTGGCAGGGGCACGGTTAGCGGTTGAAACGTCGAACGACATGAACTTCTCCTTGGTTGATCGCGGTGCGTCGCGATTTGCCGAGGATTGTCGTTAGTCATGCCAATGTTGCGAAGCCGCGAACTAGTGGCTGGCTTTACTTTTTTATTTGTTTTTGTTATGCGCGTAGTCGCTGGTCTTCTTAAGTAACCTGTTGAAGCTCGAGTGGACTTTTGCGTAGGGGGCCTTCTTCTCACCCCATGATGTGATCATCTGGTGCATTCGATCGCCCACGTCTTCTGGCGACAGTTGGCCGGTGACATTCCAACTGGCGAAAGCTGCAACGGCCGCGTCGTACTTTGGATCGTTCTGGATCAGCTGCGCGATTTTTCCGCTTAATGCGTCCGGAAATTTAATCCTCTCCGCGACTTGGTAATTCTCCATTACTTCCAGTGCAGCCTCAGCTATGGCATCTCGCGGTCCATTGTCCACTCCGATTGCACGTGTCGCACGCTTGGATTCTGCTTCGGTTACTGGAGAGTGGGTTGTACCCAAATAAAAGCTACATTGAAGAAGAGCGTGCATCGCCCGCTGCTCGTCGGAAGCGTTGTATGCATTCCTAGCTTCGATCCAGAACGCTATTGCAATCTCAAGCGCACCGTCAATGGTGATAGTTGCTTTGGGCTTAAGGGTCTTGCGCTGAAGCTGAAGATGTTTCAACTTCTCATGATCAACTTGCCCGTACTGGACGTGTTCGTCGTCACTCCCCGTCAGTTGTACACCCACTAATGCATCAGCAATCTCGACGTCTAGCTTCTGAAAGTCTTCAAGATTTTTCAGGATGCTTGCAAGCTTCCAGCTTTCGTATGCGGCAGCGCTACCTTCCTTTTCAAGACGTTTACAAGTCTTTTCCCATAGTGCGACAAATGGGCCTGGCTGGTATTGCCTGTTTTCGTGGGCACTTCTGATCATGCTAAGCAAGCGGTCGAACAGGAGCCCCATAGTTGGGAGAACTTCACTGCTGTTATATGTCCCAGTTGGCCGTCGGTTGGACGGGCGCAATTTAGTGGGGACCAAAGGCTGGACGGATGAGTCCATTTTCCAGCTAGTAGGCTTCTCATAGATGAGAGCATTGTTGTCAGTGTGGAGCACGTATCAACCTCGGTTTGTGTGTAGTCGTGAAGCTAATCTTGGATCATGAGGGTGGGAGCCATCAGCATCTACTGTGAGTTTACGTCGCCAACGATTTCGTAAGCATCGCGTAGCTATGATCTTCTAGGTAGAGGCGAGGCGAATCAATGAGTGCGTGTGCGAAGCCACAGTAAAATAGCTTCAGAAGCGGTATGTCGCAGCGATCGTGAAGTGGCGCCCATAAACGTCGTCGACTGCGGCGTTGTAACCCCCGGTGTAGAAGCGATAGTTCTTAGGGCGCTTATCAAGGAGGTTGTTGACGACGAGTGCATACGACCAATGTTCCGGACCTGAGTACCGAACGTTCAGGCCAAAAAGCGTGCCGGAAGGATTTCTGCACTTGCCGACATCACGATTTTCCTTGGGGCAAACTTCGTCGGCGGAGTAGGCAAACGATGAGCCGAAATGACGCACGGTCAAGGTCGTAGCCCAGTGGCCGAGCCGCCAATGCACGTCTCCTAGCAAATTCAACTTGGGCGTTTCATGTCCGGCGCGTTCGACGGGCTCAGGTTCGATGATGGTCGAAGTGATGTACTGCTTGAGATAGTGTGCAGCTACGCGGAAACGAAGTTCGCCAAGGTCATCGTGCCGAAGCTGATAGCTGGTTTCGAGTTCCCATCCCTGGGTCTCGGATCTGCCGATATTGCCCAGGTAGCGGTTGGCTCGATAGAGCACTCCGTCGGCGTCGCGAACAAGACCATCCGGGAAGAGGGAGGGGTAGCTGAAAGCATCTGCAATGCCGAATTCGTCGCTGCGTGAAACCTGATACCAGTCCAGGTTCGCGCTGAATGCATGCGTGGGAGCCCAGGCGACGCCAAGGGTCCGGCTACGCGAAAACTCGGCGCGCAGGTTTGGGTTGCTGCCCACACCGTACTCAACACGGCATCGCCCCGGCTCAACTTGGATGCAGGGCATTAGCTGGGGAGTGGCGCGCATTGAGAGGGTTTGGGTCATGCTGTCGAATGGCACACGCGCATCATTCAGGCTGGGTGCCCGGTAGCCTTTGCCAAAGCTGGCGCGTGCCAAAAAGGTTCGACTTGGAGTCCATTTGAAGCCAATCCTTGGGGAGGTGTTGGATTGGAAACCCTGGTGGTGATCCAGGCGCGCAGCCAAGTCTATCTGCAGCATCCGATGCAATGGCAAAGTCAGTTCGGTGAAAACGCTGGAATCGCGACCATGAAGGTTGTACCACCCAACGACTGTGGAGCCCAGTGCAACCTCATCATTGACCTGTAAGGGGTCCGGGGTGCTTCGGCGCCGGGAAAAGCTTGCTGCTGCTCCCACTACGATCCGTGCTTCCGTATCAAACGCCTCATACAACGGGCGGCTCGACGTGGCTTCCAGCGTGCCGACTGAATAGTATCCAGTAGGGTAGATGGAGCCTCTTATCGCGTTTGCGACCGCGCTGTTGTCCGACCCATCAAGGCGAACGTGATTGATGTTTTCCGCCAACTTCGACCGAAGCAGAACGTTATCAGTCGCACTTCGCACCCGACTCTCACTATGGGACAGGGCGATGTCCCAGTTCCATCCGAGAGCCGAACCGTCCATGCCGATGGATACGTCATTCGTAATGCTGGTGGTCTGGTTTCTAGGGGCTCCGAGTTCATAGAAGGCGTAGTCGACATCCGAGCCCGGGACTGGAGCCAGCGCATAGTCAGGATGAGATGGGTTGATTCGGAGAAAACCATAGACAGGAGAGGACTGCAGTGCCTGTTCGCTCTGCGTCCGCAGCCAGGAGAAATAAAGTGACGTGGAGTTATTCAGGTCCTGATCCCACCGGATGTATACGGATCTGTTCTCTGTCGCGGGCTGCAATGTTCGGTATCTAGCGGAGTCAAAACGGCAATAGGGAGAGTCAGGGTTCTCTCCCGTGGCCTGGCATTGGGGAAGTGAGCCTAAAGGAACACCGAATTCGGTCGAGAACCCGATGGGTCGTCGATCGTCAGGTAGCCCGAATCGAGAGCGGTTATTGGTGTGCCAATTACGACTGCCGCCACCGAGTTCGTCCTGCGAAGAAGTATCCGCTGCAAGCAATAGATGCCCGCCTGCCAGTGTTCGCACTCCAAAGATTGCCGAGGCCTGATGTGACAGCCCATCTCCCCGTTGAGACATGCCAACGCGTGATGAGGCCTCTCCTCCCTCATGATCTTTCTTCAGGATGATGTTGATGGTTCCTGCCATAGCGTCTGCGCCATAGACTGCAGAGGCGCCACCGCGCAGGATCTCAATGCGATCAATGAAACTCAAAGGAATGCTGTTCAGATCGACGAGCCCCCCGAGGTCGTTGGAAGCGAGCCCGAAAGACGCGATGCGTTTACCATTCAACAGAAAGAGCGTGGCCCTCGGGCCAAGTGAATAGAGACTGGCGCTGGACGCAGCGACGGTTGGGTAGTTTCTTCCTTCGCTGGATACGCTCATGGGGTGATGGCTCACGAGCCCTGGGCGTGTACCTAACAGGTCATAGAGGGTTTCCTGCCCGCTATGCTCGATGTCGTCCGTTGTTATGACGGTCAATGGGACAGACAACTCCAAGGAGGCCTGCGGTATACGTGTGCCGGTCACGGTGACCGTGGCGAGCTCGGCCACGTCCGCATCAACGACCGCTTCCGGACTGCTGACTGCGCTAGCCGTAGGTACATGCCTCTTGATGCTTCGCAGTAGATAGGTGTTGGAGTCCACAGCGACCGCCGTCAATCCGTGCTCGGCCAACAGTCGTGCGAGAGCGGCGACAACGTTGTAATTGCCGTGCAAACCGCGACTATGTTTGCCCCGCACCAGCACGGACGAGTAGAGCAGCTGGACCCTTGATTGGTGCGCAAAGGACTGCAACGCCACATCAAGCGTGCCCGCGCCAATCTCATACCTGGGAGGTGCGGGAGCGCTTGCCTGCTCTGCGGCGACGCCCTGCGTGGCAATTGCCGAAGAAGCCAGAAGAAGTAGCCGAGCCAAGCTTCCCCTGACGGCATCACGAAGCAAGGCCGTCAGGCGGCATTTGCTGTAAGAAATGATCGTCATAGCGCAATGCCCGAGGGCCTACTGCTGCAGCTCAGACAACTCGATCCGATTGTTGCCGATGGATTGCGCCTGTAATCCCCATCCTTCGCGAAGGGCTGAGAGCAGCGCAGGCTGGTCGCTGGCATTGAATGCGCCGCTGACCTTGATCTCTCCAAGCTCGCTCTGGGACAGTACTAGGTGGTCACTGGAGTATCGATTGAACTCCGCTATCAAGTCCGCCAGGCGCTCTTCTTTGAAAACAAGGCGGCCTTTTGTCCAACTCTCCACGTGATCGAGCTCAATGGTTCGGGGAGACTCAAGTTTCCCTTCCGCGTCATACGTCAGCTCCTGCATCGGACGCAGCTCAATGGCATCATGGTGAGGGCCGGCTTCCGTGCTTACAATCACGCGCCCTTCCAGTAATGCAACAGAGGTGCCGTCATTCAGCTGCTTTACCTGGAAGACAGTGCCCAACGCACGAACGCTGCCGATTCCCGAGGTCACCACGAAGGGGCGATTTCCATCGTGCACGACATTGGCCTGGATCTGCCCTCTCAGTAGAGTGACATGTCGCTTCGCGGGTTGGTAGGACACTTGGATGCGGGTGTTGGTATCCAGAAGCAGGGTAGATCCATCTGGGAGGTTGAGATGGCGCTGCTTGCCGACTTCTGTCGCATACACGCTGCTTGGTGCGATGGTTCGAGAATCAGTAAGAAGCCAGAGCCCTCCGCCTACGGCGAGGACTAGGGCCGCGGCCCAGGCAAAGGAACGGTGCAAGGTGCGCTTGCGTCGAGTAAGCGGCATTTGGTTGGCGGGGCCAGGCGTCACCTCCCGCAACGTAGGAGCCGCTTTCAATATCCCTGTCAGCTGGTGAATGCGTTCAACCTCAGCGTAGTCGAGCACGTTTTGTGAGGACACGGCCAGCCAATCCTCGAAAGCAGCGTGATCAGCCGCGCTGCATTCGGATGACAGTAGGCGTGCCAGCCAATCTTCCGCCGAACAGGGCAAATCTTGGACGGGCGGGGGGGGGGTGTTCATGGGCGCTGCTCCAATACGCTCACGGGATGTGTTTGATCGGAGAGCAGCTTCCTTAGCAAGCTCAGTGCCTTCCCGATATGTTTCTCGACCGTTTTGACTGAGATGTCGCAATGTTTCGAGATCTGGCTGTAACTCATTCCTTCAATACGATTGAGCAGGTAGATCTCCCTGCAGCGTTCCGGAAGACGGCTGATCGCGGCGCGGACACGCGCAAGCTCCTCTCTGTCTTCAGCCCATTGTTCCGGGCGTGGCATCTCGTCCCGAATGTCATGGACCTGGAGGTCCATATCAGAAAGGGATGTTTGATGGAGGGGGGACTGCCGTCGCCGAGAGTCGTGGAGCGCGTTGAGTGCAATTCGGTACAGCAGCGGCTTCAAGGCTTCAGCTGGGGAGTCGCGATAGCGTGTCAACTTATAGAGGCTTTCCTGCGCGATGTCTTGGGCATCGTCCAAGGAAATCCCTCGACCACGCAAAAAGTTGATCAGCATCGGGCGCTGCTCGCCCAGAAATCTCTCGAAGAGAGGCGGGCAGATGTTGGCGTCTAAAGTGACACTCATTTGCCCTCGTCCGCGGAAGTTGTGGTCTTTGTCACCAATTCTAACCAGCCGCTAACGCAATTTCACCACCTAGAGCGGCGGCGGGGGCGGTTGCCGTTTTCTGCCGGGTAGAGGCGATCGACGAGTGAAGGAGAGCTTGGCGGGCAACCGGTGAGGCTCTCGCTTTCGGCTCAGCCAAAAAGTCCCTCCTCTTTGCTTTCCCTTCGCCAGATAGGGAGGTAGGGAGGTAGGGGTCAATTTGCGTTATGGGTGACATGGGTTAGTTCGTCCTGACAGATAGCGAAATTTTGGGCTGGAACTCGAGGATCGAGTGTCGAGGTTCCTCTAGAAGTGGCTGCCTAGGAGGTAGGGAGGAGGGGGCGGTTCTGCGTTTGTAAGGGGGAGCTTCGATCTCGGCGGATGAAGATGATGGAGAACATGGCGGAGCGCGTCCGGGCAGCGCAACCGCAGGCGATTCCGATCTTCAAGAGCAGCAAGGTAGGTTCTTTTATCAAACGGTTTAATCTTCTTAATATCCTCAAGAGATGGCTCTTCAGCGCTCCCGTGGACGATCCCGTTGATAGGCGCAATGCACCATTCCTGCAAGTGCTCCTGATATTTCTCGGAGTATTCATCCCACTCAATAAGTCTCTGTTTCTGTATGCAGTGCTTGGCGGCCAGTGGTCTGGGCCTGTAGCCAATTCGAGAGCCCTGGTCGTCGATCTCTCAACCGATGTGCTGATGACGTTGGCGATGTGGACCAGCCTATGGTTGATTCGAGCAGGACGCTTCCGTTGGAGCCTGCAACTGTTTCTCGGCGTTGTGCTGTTATCCATGGCGGCAAGCTACATCGCAACCGGTTTGGCGGGTCTGCCGTTCGATCCAATGCCGATGATCTTGCTGGCGCTTGGCGGCCTGATTCTCGGCCGACGGGCATTGTGGCTGACCTTCTCTGCGTTAGTGATGATTCTGGCAGCTACACTGATTGTAGATTATTCACGTGTGGCACTCGGCGCAGACACGATGCAGGTAGGTGGACTGGGTAAAGCGCTTTCGCTAGCCGGTGTCTGGTTAGTTATCGCGATCATATTTGATCGGACTGTGGCTGCATTACGTCATAGCTTAGATGAATCGAATACCCGTGGGCACGAGCTTGAACTGGCATACAGGCAGCTCCAAGAAGAAATTCGTGAGCGAGAGCGCGCGCGCGGCCAACTTATCCATGCGCAAAAGATGGAGGCTATTGGACGTCTTGTCAGTGGTGCGGCACATGACTTCAATAACGTAATGAGTATTGTCCTTGGTTATGCCGCACAGCGGGATCGTCTGGCGGAGGGTGGGACAAAAGCACTCTATGAGGCGATGGAGGCGGTGGATATCGCAGCCAAGCGTGCGCTGGCTATTAGCCGCAAGCTGCTGGATTTTAGCAGGCAAGAGGTCGCCAATCCGGAGGTTTTTGACGTGCGCTTCTTGCTTCAGGAGCTGCTTCCGATGCTTAGGCAACTGTTCGGATCGAGGATTCGACTACGGTTGGATTGCGCGGAACGCGCTTTGCCCGTGCGGATGGATGTCGATCACTTCGGATTGGCGATCATAAACATCGCCGCCAATTCGAGGGACGCGATTGCCGGCGCCGGAACGTTTCACATCCAGGCAGAAAGATCAGATGAGGCTTGGGTATGCCTGACCTGTTCCGATGACGGAATAGGGATGTCGGAAGACGTACGCATGCAAGCATTTGAAGCTTTTTTTACGACGAAACCCAGCGGAATGGGGACCGGTCTCGGGTTGTCGGTGGTGCGCGACATGGTTCTGGAAGCGGGGGGCAAGATCGAGTTCGACACTCAGCCGAAGCGCGGGACAATCGTGAGGATCCTTCTTCCTCTCGTTGGCGGTTCCTAAAGTTGCCCTAAGTTAGAGCTGGATTCTGGAAAGATAGTGGACCCAGGCCGGCGAGACTGGCTCGATACAGCACTGCGGTATCCGATATGATGATGCAAGAAGCCACCCCCGAGAAGATGATCTTGTTGCCGCGCCTCGCAATTGTGGAAGATGACGAAGAGCTTCGGGAGAAGATCATGGTTCCCATTCTTCGACATGCGGGGTTTGACGCAATTGGACTTGCGAGTGCATTGCAGTTCTATCGCATGTGGGCGGGCTCCCCATTTGACCTAGTTCTCCTGGATGTGGGGTTGCCGGATGACGATGGGATAGAGATTGCCAAGCATATGCGAAGTCTCTCGCCTTCATTAGGGATCGTCATGTATACCGGGCAGGGAGGGACTTCAGAGCGGGTACGTGGGCTGCGCGCTGGTGTAGATGCCTACTTGGTGAAGCCGACGGATATGGACGAAGTGATCGAAACCCTGCGCAACGTTCAGCAACGGCGCATTGGTCAAGACATGGTCGCATCTCGTTCCAGCACATGGGTCTTGGACCGAAATGGCTGGACGCTGTCGACTCCTGCGGGGGTTGCGTTGTCATTGAATCAAGCTGAGCGTCAGGTGATGAAGACGTTGGCGGCGACTCCAAATGAGCCGGTATCCCGCGAGACGTTGATTAAAAACCTGACCGCTGATGTAGACGGCTTCGATCCTCATAGACTTGAAATGTTGATCTATCGCCTGCGCAGGAAGTGTCTCGAGAGTTCGGGAGAGTCCCTGCCATTGCAAGCAGTGAGGGGTGCCGGGTATTTGTTCGAACCCTAAAGTGGCGTTTTCGGGGATCGGATCTCAAGATTTCAGTATTTTGGATGGGCTCTGAAAGGGGCGTTGTCCAGCTGTTATTGGAAATTTTGATCAATGCGGCGGTTTTGTCCGCTCAATGCGGCGTTGCTCACGCAATGTGAGCAATGGTGAGTAAGGCGCGATTGATGCTCTTCGAGCGAATATCTAAATTGCGTCTGCATCCCTGCGTGCTTCGTACAAGCAAAAAACCTTGTCGTGCACGCTGGGAGCGGGATCAGGGAAAGCGTTTCCGCAAGGCGTTTTCTGCTGCACGCCCTGGCAATGGACGGTACGGCGATGGCAAGTTTGTGTCCTTGAACACATGACGCCGCCGGATTTTCGAGGGGGTTGCGGGTGCAAAAGAACAATACTGGGTGGATTGCGTCAGTCGCGCTTTGTGCGGCCTCAGCGATATTGGAAGGAATAGCAAGATGGGTTGCTGTCCACTCGCGCTCAGTGTCTATCTTGAGAAGGACGCTCATTTCTTCGCTCAGTGAAGCAACACCTAACGACCAGGTAAATCCTACTTTTACCGCGAAATCTACTGTCGCTGCGGCTGCCCATAGCTTCGACACAGCTTTTGGTCGCAGCGATCATCCAAGGTCATGTGGAACGAAACGTTCGGCGCAAATGTCGCGCATTTCTAATCTGAAATCGGATCCAATGAAAACGCTAGTGGGGAAGTTCTTGAACTCGCGCTATCGCCTCTTGGCCGTGGCTTCAACGTGCTGATGATCGAGTTCGTCGCCTGTTGATCGCGTTGGGTTGTTGGCGTACGCGATGTCTGGCTTGAGTCGCCGCGACTATTTTTAAAAGTCTTATAACGAGGGAAAGCATGAATACGGAAGTCATCGCCAAGTCGTCTGGCAAAATTGCCGTCGTTGATTCGGGGGATCTCGCGCTCGACCAGCCGAGTATCGTCAAGATTAAGATCGGTCCGGAGACTGTTGAGCGTTTTGAGCAGGTTGGCAACGATCTACTAATTGTCCTCAAAGACGGCAGTGCGCTAACTATTCGCGGTTTCTTCGTCCAGGACAATGAAGGTCATCGTAGCGACCTGGTTCTGGAGGACGTAGAGGGTGTGCATTGGTGGGGGCAGTACACCAGCCCTTGGTCAGATTTCCACTTTGCCGAGATCCAAGAAGACGTCGCCGCAGCTGGGTTTGTTCCACCTGCAGCCGGCCTTCCTGGCTGGGCAATTGCTGCGTTGGGGCTGGTCGGCGCTGGCGCCATCTATGCGGCAGTTGACGATGGCGATAGTGACAAGCGCAGCAACCGTCCGCCGGAGTCCCCGAACTACGCTCATACCGTCGCAGAGAACGATCCTGTGAGCGGACGGGTTGCTGGTACCGATGCGGATGGTGATGCGCTGACCTACGCAGTTACCAGGCAACCCACCAATGGCACTGTGACGATTAATCCACAGACGGGCGCGTACACCTACACCCCGAAGCCCGGTTACAACGGTCAAGATACGTTTGTGGTCACTGTGACCGACGGCAAAGGCGGCAGCAGCACCAGCACAATCAGCATTGACGTTACCCCAGTCAATGATCTGCCGGTGCCGGTAGATCCGAACGAAGGCTTGCAGCCGGGTGACCCTGGTTACATCTCTGGCCAAAGTTTTGACCCGGAGTCCGGTGACTACGAGATCACAACCCCTGAAGACACCGCTATCGCCGGTAAGGTCACAGGTACCGACGCTGACGGAGATCAGCTGACTTACGTTGTCGGCGAGCCTCCGAGCAATGGTACGGTCACCATCGATCCGGAGACTGGCGAGTACAGCTACGTCCCGAACCCGGACTACAACGGTCCGGACGAGTTCACCGTGATCATCGATGACGGTCAGGGTGGCACCACCACCAGCAAAGTCATCATCACCGTGGTTCCGGAGAATGATCCACCGGCATTTGAAGATCCGAACCAGGGCGGCACGCCGCCGGGTCCGAATCAGCCGGGCACGATCTTCACCCCGCCGGGCACCGACGGCGCAGGCAATCCGACGCCGGCCAGCTATACG